>JAICKM010000407.1 GCA_025927935.1 Chloroflexia bacterium
CGGCAAGGCAATAAGATATAACCACGGGGCCTCCGGTGTGGCCCGGATGGCGCACCCGCCGCCGATGGGCCGCACCAGCACCTCGAAGTTCCAATCGAGCCGGCCCTTGGTCAGACTGTGGTGATCGCGGTAATTGACGAACGGACGTACAATCAGGGTCATGGGGTAAGGGCTATCCACCACGCTATAGCGCAGATAGGTGGTGTTGCGCCCGTATTCCATCCAGATGGTTTTGCGCAGATAGGCGGGGCCCACCCGGTACAGGAAGCTGGGCATGCCGTTGCGGTATTCAAACGAGTCCAGGTGGACGAATCCACCGGGATGGATGCGCTCGTCCTGGTACTCGTTCGCGCCCAGGAAATAGGTGACGCCGTCCATTTCCACTTCTTCGTCACATTTCGCCACGAGCAGGGTCCGTTCGACCGGCGGCTTGAGGGCGGCGATCAGCAGGCCATGATAGCGGCGGGTATTGACTCCGGGAATCGTGCCGGCGGCGTAGCCGCCCAGCCCGTTCGTCACCAACCACTCGTGGCTCAGCGCGGCCTCCAGGTTCAGTGTGACACTACGGCCCAGCGTAATCATCGGTCTGCTCCTAGTTCTGATCCGCTATGCGCTTGCTGCGGTGCGGCCTACCCGTCGCCTGGTTTTAAAAGGGGTCAAAGCAGTCATAGTTGCGCTGGGCCGCGATCTTGCCGTCGCGAAATTCCAGGAATACCGCGAAATGCGCGCGCATCTCCCCGCCGGGCGGCAGGCTACCGACGGGCACGGCCAGGGTGGCCGTCCAGAGCACTTCCAGGGCCACCTGATCGCCGGTTGCCAGGGCGTTGCGCACGTCATAACGCTGCCGGGTGACCACCCGTTGCCCGCGCTCCGCGCCCTCCAGCATGGCATTCAGATCGCGCCGCCCCCCCTGCGCCACCAGGCGGTTCGGGAACTCTTCTTGCACGACATCCGGTGTGAAGAACGCGGCCAGCGCGGCGCCAGTGCTGCCTGCCTCGATGGCCTGCAAGTAGCGCCGGGCGATAGCGATGTTGTCAGGTTGCGTAGACATGCGGAACATCTCCATGGGATCTAGCTGGTTGCGGGCCTATCAGCCACCAGCAGGCGTGACCGGCCAACCGATCACTCCTGTGTAGATAGCGAACCATGGCGCCGGGGCGGTTGTTATGCCCGGCGGCGACGAGATTGCCGGCTCCTGCTGAGCGCCTGGCTTGCGGCGCGGGCGTGGTCGTTGCGGTGGGCGCTGGCGCGGGCGTGGCAGTAAGGGTTGGACTCGGCGAGGACTCGCGCGCCGGGGTGACGGATAGTCGGATGGTGTTGGAGGCGGGGGGTAGCGCGGGCGCTTCCAGAGGCCGGGCGGTGCCCAGGGCCATCCAGGCACTCCCGCCGCCGAGCACCAGCACGAGGGTCGCCAGGAGCAGCAGGCGGGAGCGGGCGGGGCCGGGCGTTGCTATCCGCATGGCCGGCCCCGGTATTGGGTTATACGGCGGATAGTCAGCATGTGGGCGCCCCTTCTCTCTGCGGCTATTCTAGCAACGCCCGCGGGGGGTGTCAAGCGTGCGTTGGCGGCGTCGCCCGGCGGAGCAAGCGGCCGGCTACTCCTGCGAAGGCCGCCTGCGCGGCCTCACGTGATGCCCGGTACGCGCTGGTAGCGCGCACCGCTGCGGATCGGCTATAATGGGGTGCTTCACGAGTATGAGGGGCGGGCCTGGGTCCGCCTAGCTGTGCGAAAGGACAAAGACGTCATGTATACCGTAACGCTGATTCCGGGGGACGGCATTGGGCCGGAGATTAGCCAGGCCACCCGGCGCGTGCTCGATGCCACGGGGGTGCCGCTCGAATGGGATGTGCAGGAAGCCGGGACGGCGGTCGCCGAAAAGACGGGCAACCCGCTGCCCGACGCGGTGATCGAGTCGGTGCGCCGCAACAAAGTGGCGCTCAAAGGCCCCATCACGACCCCCGTGGGCAAGGGCTTCCGCAGCGTCAATGTGGGGTTGCGCAAGGCGCTCGATCTCTACGCCAACGTGCGGCCCTGCAAGACCCGGCCGGGCGTGCGCTCGCGCTATGAGAACATCGACCTGATCGTTGTGCGCGAGAACACCGAGGACCTGTATGCCGGGATCGAGTTCAACGAGGGGGCGCCGGAGACTGCTGAGCTGATCGCCTGGATCAGCGAGCATAACGGCGCGAAGATTCGCCTCGACTCGGCGATCAGCATCAAGCCGATCAGCATCACCGGCAGCCGGCGCATCGTCAAGTTCGCCTTCGAATATGCCAAGGCCAACGGGCGGCACAAAGTCAGCGCGGTCCACAAGGCGAACATCATGAAGGCCACCGACGGGCTGTACCTGCGCACGGCGGAGGAAGTCGCCAAGGATTACCCGGAGATCGCCTTCGAGAACGTGATCGTCGACAACATGTGCATGCAGTTGGTGCAGAAGCCTGATCTATACGACGTGCTGGTGCTGCCCAACCTCTACGGCGACATCATCTCCGATCTGTGCGCCGGGCTGGTAGGCGGGCTTGGCGTGGCGCCGGGGGCGAATATCGGCGAGGGCGTGGCCCTGTTCGAGCCGATCCACGGCAGCGCGCCCAAATACGCCGGGCAGAACCGGGTCAACCCGATGGCGATGATGTTCAGCGGCGTGATGATGCTGCGCTACCTGGGCGAGCAGAGCGCCGCCGACCGGTTGGAGCAGATACTGGACGCCATCATCGCCGAAGGCAAGTTTGTGACCTACGACCTCAAGCAAACCCGCGACGACCCGACGGCGCTCAGCACCTCGGCGGTGGCCGACGAGATCGTGCGCCGCTTGCAGGCCGCGTAAGCACCGGAACCTCGCGCGGGCGGCGCGGTTGCCCGGCATCCGGATTGCCGGGGCCGCGCCGTCGCGCCTGTAAGCGATCCTCATGCGTATTGCCGTCAATGGGTTTTTCTGGAAGGACCCCTATACCGGGAGCGGCCAGTATTTGCGCCGGCTCTGGCAGTATTTGCCCGCCGTGCCGGAGAGCGCCGGGCACGAGTTTGTGCTGCTCTGCCCCGGCGCGCCTCTGGAGCGCCCGCCCACGGATGCCCGGCGCGGTGTGCTGGTCGCGCCCGCGGGGCCGTTTGCCGGGCGCAACGCCAACCTGGCCCAACTCTGGTGGGAGCAGATCGGCTTGCCCGCGGCGGCGCGGCGGGTGCGGGCCGATGTGCTGCACAGCCCCTACCTGGCCGCGCCGCTGGTGGCGCCCTGCCCGGTGGTCGTCACCGCGCACGACCTGATCCCCTGGGTGCTGCCCGCGTATCGCGCCTCGCGGGCGTTGCGGCTCTACCTGCGCCTGGCCCAGGCCGGTTGCCGCCGCGCCCGCCTGGTGCTGGCCGACTCGGAAGCATCCCGGCGCGACGTGCTGCGCTTTTTCCACCTGCCGCCCGCCCGCGTCCGCACGGTGCTGCTGGGCATCGAACCGGAGTTCGGCGCGTCGCTGCCGCCCGAAGCCGTGGGCGATGGGCGGGCGCGCTTCGGCCTGCCGCCCCGTTACGCCTTCTATATCGGCGGCTTCGACGAGCGCAAGGAGGTGCCCTTGCTGCTGCGCGCCTGGGCGGCGGCGTTGCCCGATCTGCGCCGTGCCGGAGAACCGGCCCCGGTCCTGGCGCTGGCCGGGCGGCTGCCGGAGCCGGGCGGACTCTATCCCGACCTGCCCGCACTGGCCGCGCGCCTGGGCCTGGATACGGGCGCGGATGGGCCGTTGCGCTTCCTGGGCCGGGTGAGCGAGACCGACAAGCGCCTGCTGCTGGCCGGGGCGCATCTCTTTGCCTTCCCCTCGCGCTACGAGGGGTTCGGTTACGACCCGCTGGAGGCGATGGCGGCGGGCGCGCCGGTCATCTGCGCCGATTCCAGTTCGCTGCCCGAAATCGTGGGCGACGCGGGGCTGCTGGTGCCGCCCTGTGAGGCCGATTCCTGGGCTGCCGCGCTCACCCGCCTCTGGCACGACGCCGGACTGCGCGCCGATCTGATCGCCCGCGGGCGTGCCCGCGCCGCCCGGTTCGATCCCACCGTCACCGCCGCGCACACCCTGCGCGCCTATCTCGACAGTGCGCGCCGGTAAGTGTGGTATAGTAGAGTATTGGAAATCACGGCCAAACCCGCGGGCGCGTAGCTGCCGATACTTAATCCGTAGGATCGATCCGTCACTTGACAGCACACGACAAGCAGCATAAGCAACCTGTCCACCGGGCAACCCCGCCGCGGGTTCTCTGGATCTGGCACGCGGCAGTGGTCGCCGAATACCAGAAGCCGATTGCCGCGCTGGCCGAGCAGGGCTGCTGGGACATGCACCTGCTGGTGCCGGAGGCATGGCCCGAACGCGCTGGGCAGATGGTGGCCCTGGAGCGGCGCCACGCGGATTGCTACACCATCCATCCCGCGCCGGTGGTGTTTCCGCACCACTACTATCTGTATTTCTTTCCCGGCCTGCTGCGCCGGCTGCTGCGTATCCGGCCCGATGTGCTCCACGTATACGAGGAAGCGCACAGCTTCTTGCCGTTCCTGATCCTGCTGCTGCGCCCGCTGCTGGAGCGGCTGTGGGGACGGCGCGTGCCGGTGTTGCTCTACGCGGCGCAGAACATCGTCAAGCGCTATCCGCCGCCATTCCGCTGGTTCGAGCGCTTCTGTTTTCGTCACGCCGACGCCATCCTGGCCTGCGGGGATCTGGTCGCCGCGACCCTGTGCCGGAAGGGCTACCATGGTCCCTTGCGCGTGATCCCCCTGCCGACGGACCCGGCGGTGTTCCGGCGCGATGGGGCGGCGCGCGCCGCCTTGCGCGCCGAGCTAGCCATCCCGCCCGCGGCCGTGATGATCGGTTATGCCGGGAAGCTGGTCGAGGAGAAGGGGATCGGCACGCTGCTCGACGCCTTCTTGGGCTTGCCCGCGGATGCGGCGGAACCCCACCTGGTGCTGGCGGGCGGCGGACCGCAACGCGCCGCATTAGAGGCGCGGGTACGGGCCGCCGGGGCCACGGCGCGCGTGCATTTTCTGGGATCGCTGGCCCATGCGCGGCTGGTCGCCGCGCTCAGCGCGGGCGATATCTGGGTGGTGCCCTCGGAGACGCGGAGCAACTGGCGTGAGCAGTTTGGTCGCGCCGCCGTCGAGGCGATGGCCTGCGAGAACGCGGTGGTTACCTCGGACTCCGGCGAGTTGCCGCGCGTGGTAGATGGGGCGGGCTGCGTCTTCCCTGAAGGCGACGCGGCGGTCCTACGCGCGATCCTGGCCGGGTTGATCGCCGATCCGGCGGCGCGGTGCGCGCTGGGCCAGGCCGGTCGTGCCCGCGTCCTGGCCTGCTACACGCCGGCCCGCGCGGCGGCGCTCTACGCGGCGGCATACGATATGGTGCTGGCCGGCGCCGACAGCCCGTAAGCCGGCGGGCCGGTACGGGCCTGTCCGCCGCGGGCGGGCCGCACATGCTTATGGCAGAAGACACGCACAATTCGTCCTTGCAGCCCTGGCCGTCGAGCCTGGCCTGGGCCACCCGTTTCCTGCTGCTGGTGGGCCTCATCGGCGCGGTGGCCTGGTCGGTGCAGGCCACGCGCAGCGGGCAAGCCTGGCGCGCGGGGGCGCAATTGTTGCAGGCCGGCCATTATAGCGCCGCCGTCACGACCCTCGAAGACGCGATCAACCTGGCCCCGCCGGGCGGCGGGCCCGGCTACGACAGCGCGCAGGCCCATCTCTCACTCAGTTACGCTTACCTGGCGCGACGCGACTTTGCGCGGGCTGCAGCGGTGCTGCTCGATGCGCGGCCCGCGCCCGCCCTCGCCGCGCTCATCGATCTCCAGCGCGCCCGCATCGCCGTGGCGCAGGACGATTCCGCCGCCGCGCAGCGCATCCTGGCCTCCGCCTCATTGTCTGGGGCAGGGACAGGGGCCGGCGCGTCCGATGCCGTGCGCCGGGCGATCCTCTGGCGGCTCGGCGAGATTCGCTGGGCTGCCGGGGCGCCGGATGCTGCGGCGGTGTACGCGACGCTGGCCGCGCTGCCCGCCCCGCCGCACGACCCGTATAACCTCGGCGCCCAGGTGCGCCTGGCGACGCTGACCGCCCCCACGGATCCCGCTGCCGCGCGCCAGGCCCTGGCCGCGGCGCGCGCTGCGCTGCCCGCCGACCCGGCGCTGGCCGTGACTCCCGATCTGCACCTGGACGATCTGCATGTGACCGAAGGGCTGCCCCCGGCGGTGATCAGCGATACCATCCCGCGGCTGGAAGCCGATCTGCAAGGCGCCGCGCAGGTGGCGGACGCCTCACCGGCGGCGCAGGCCCTCTACTGGGGCCACGCCTTGCTGAGTCTGGAAGCGTGGCCGCAGGCGGCCACGCTGCTGCGCCAAGCCGTGGCCGCCGATCCGGCGCCGGCCGATGCCTATGCCTACCTGGGGCTGGCCCAGGAGCGCCAGGGTGATCCTAAGGCTGCCGAAGCCGCCTATCGGGAGGCGTTGCGCCGGGCGCCGGA
>JAICKM010000005.1 GCA_025927935.1 Chloroflexia bacterium
ACGATCCTTAGCTTGCAGGACAGCTTCGCGCCCGCCCTGCTGGTAACAAAGGGCGGGCCGCACTACGCGACCCTGTTCTTGCCGCTCAAAATCTACTTCGACGCCTTCCAGAACTTCCGCTTCGGCTATGGCTCGGCCATGATCTGGGTGCTATACGGCGTGACGACGGTGATTGTGATGGCGCAATACCTGACCACGCGCCGCTGGAGCGAGGCCGCCTTTGACTGATCCTGGCGCGGGTTTGCTGCCACCCGCGCGCCCGCCCCGCGTGCGGCTGGGTCTGTGGCATGCCCTGCTGCTGTTCATCAGCGTGCTCTTCCTGCTGCCGCTGGCCTCGATGATTATCGGGTCGCTGCGCTTGCCGGGACTCCCGCCGCCACGGGGCATGGAGTGGATCCCCAAACCGATCTCCTGGGCCAACTACCCGGCGGTATTCCAGTTGATCGAGCTTGGGCGCTATCTCGTCAACACGCTCGTGGTGGAGGCCCTGGCCGTGCCGGTGACGCTGCTGGTCGGCTCGTGGGCCGGGTTTGCCCTGGCCCAGTTGCCGTTGCGCATCGCCCGGCGCATCATGAACGCGACCCTGCTGATCCTGTTGCTGCCCGAAACCGCGCTCTGGGTCAGCCGCTTCATCCTCTACCGGCTGACGGGCCTGCTCGATACGCCGGTTGCCCTGGCCGCGCCGAGCCTGATGGCGACCAGCCCGATCTATGTGCTCATCTTCTACTGGAGCTACCGCCGGGTGCCCGGCGAGGTATGGGAAGCCGCCCAGCTGGATGGGGCCGGGGCGCTGCGCACGTGGTGGACCATCGGCCTCCCCGCCGTGCGTCCGGCGCTGGCCGCCGTGAGCGTGCTCACCTTTGTCTACTACTGGCGGGAATTCAACGATCCGCTACTCTATATCCAGAGCGTCGAAAAGTATACCGTCTCACTGGGTCTGGCTTACCTGGAGCAACTCGATCCCACCAACTGGCCCATTCTGATGGCAGGCTCCGTGCTGATTACCGCGCCGCTGGTCGCCGTGTTCCTGCTGGCGCAGCCCTTTTTTCTGGAGGCGCTGGAACGCCGCCGCCAGTAAATCCCGTCCTGCGTGCCATCCGAAGGAGCCTTATGAAACGTCTGCTTGTCGCTCTCAGTCTTTGCGGTCTGGGCCTCAGCGGGGGCGCCGCCCTGGCCGCCGGACCGCTCGCCGGTGGGTCGCCGGTGGCGAGCGCCACTGCTACCCCCCTGGCCGCACCCGTGGCCGGGCTGCCGCGCCTGGAGGGGCCGGGCGCGCCCGTGCTGCCCGCGCCGCCGCTGTATACCACCGCGCCCGCGCCCTATGTGCCGCTGACGGCCACGATTTTCGCGCCCAACACGCGGGCCAACACCGATGCCACGACCTACGCGCAGCAAGAGCCGAGCATCGCAGTCAATCCGCTCAACCCGCTCAACGTCATCGCCTCGGCCAAGGACGAGCGGCGCGCGGCCGGTCCCGGCACGGCCACCAAGGAGGTCTGGGAATATGCCTCGTTCGACGGCGGCCAGACCTGGGCCAACGTCCGTGCGCCGATCACCGGCACCCACGCCATCCGCCAAAGCGACCCGGTCAACCTCTTTCGGGACGACGGCGTGGCCTATGCCTGCTATCTGGGCTACAACGATACCGGCGGCTACAGCGACACCGGCATCATCGTGAGTCGCTCGACCGACGGCGGCTTGACCTGGCGCGACCCGGTGGTGGCCGTGAGCGAGGCGGGCGGCTACAGCACCGATAAGCAATGGTTCGCCGTGGACAACAACCCGGCCAGCCCCTACTATCACCGCATGTACCTGACCTGGACGGAGTTCGGCGCCTGCAACGGCTGTATCCACATGGTGACATCCGACGACGGCGGGATGACCTGGAGCGACCGCTCGCGCCAAATCTCGACCAACAGCGGCAACCAGCAGTTTTCGATGCCGACCGTGCTCTGGAACGGCAATCTCTTCGTCAACTGGGCCAACGGCAACAGTATCGTGTACCGCATCTCGACGGACGGCGGGGCAACCTTCGGCCCGGAGGTCGTCGCGGCCACGATGAACACAAACCTGGGCATGCCGGGACGCAATTGGCGCATCAACCCCATCCCGGCGGCCGCCGCCGACCGGGCCACGCCCACGCACCTGGTGATCGTCTGGAACGATGGGCGCAAAAATGTGGCGAACGGAGTGGACATATATGCCGTGCGCTCCGCCGATGGCGGGGCCACCTGGACGGCGCCGGCCCGCCTGAACGACGACCCGCCTAATGCCGTCAAGCAGCAGGCCGAGCCGTGGGTGACGACCGCGCCGGACGGCACCTTCCACGCCATCTGGTACGATGAGCGCGACGATAACAGCCCGAACATCGTCTTCAACATCTACTACACCCGCTCCGACGACGGCGGCGTGACCTGGAGTCCCGACATCCGCGCCAGCGACGGCGTGACCGACCTGAACATCGGCATCCCGCAGGGGCCGGGTTGGAACGAGGCGGCGGGCGACTATATCAACCTGGCGGCCACCAACAGCGAGGTCTACGGCGCCTGGACCGACACCCGTAGCGGCACCAATGAGGACATCTATACATTCCACGGCCACCTGGTGCCGACCACGCCCACCGCTACCGCCACGGTGACGCCCACGCCGGAGCCGGTCACGCCTTCGCCGACCGCCACGGCCACGGCCACACCGTGCGCCATTCGCTTCACCGACGTGAGCACGGAATATTACGCGCAGGCCGTCTACTACCTGGCCTGCCACGGCATCGTCTCCGGCTACAGCAACGGCGACGGCACGCTGAGCTACCGGCCGAACAACAACACAACCCGCGCTCAGATGGTTAAGATCGTGGTGGGCGCGTTCGCCGTGCCGGTCCACACCCCGACCACGCCGACTTTCGCCGATGTGAGTCCGGCCCATCCGTTCTACACCTATATAGAGTCGGCGGCAGCGGCGGGGATCATCAGCGGGTACGACTGCGGCGGGCCGGGCGAACCCTGTATCGGCGGCAAGCCCTACTTCCGGCCCTCCGCCGACGTGACGCGCGGCCAGCTCACCAAGCTCGTAACCATCGCCGCGCGCTGGGCGGTGCGCAACCCGCCCGCCGCGACCTTTGCCGATATGCCGCCCGGCGCGCCGTTCTACGCCTTCGTGGAAACGGCGGCCTGCCACGGCGTGATCAGCGGCTACACCTGCGGCAGCCCCGGCGAACCGTGCAGCGGGGGCGGCCTCTACTTCCGGCCCGGCAACCCGGCCACGCGCGGCCAATTGGCGAAGATCGTCTACCTGAGCATGACCAGCGGGGCCACCAGTTGCGCGACCGGGCCGGATCAATAGGGACCGGGTAAGGTTGCTCTAGGGGCCGGTTTCCAACCCGCCCACCGCGGGACCGGCCGCATGGATTAACGGGCGGCTTCGGGGATAATCGCCTCGGCCTCGATCTCGACCAGCATGGCCGGGTCGATCAGGCGGCTGACTTCGACCATGGTGGCGACCGGGCGGATGCTGCCGAAGACCTCGCCATGCGCGCGGCCCACGGCTTCCGCGTAGTCGATGTTGGTGACGAACATGCGCGTGCGGACCACGTGGGTCAGGTCCGCGCCCGCCTGTTGCAGCGCCTGCGCGATGTTGGCGAGGGCCTGCCGGGCCTGGGCATAGGGGTCGCCGGGGCCAACGATGCGCCCGTCCGCGCCGGTGGCCGTGGTGCCCGCGACGTGGACGACGTTGCCCACGCGCACGGCCCGCGAGTAGCCGACAATCGGCTCCCAGGGGCTGTTGCCGCTGATATTCTGGCGCACGTGTTAACTCCTCCTATATTCGTCGGCGCCGGCCATGCTAGCATCAGGCGCCCTGCTTCGCGGGGCCGGGTGGCTCTCGGTCAGCAGGGAAACCACGCCGGGCGTGGTGCTGCTGCGGAGCCGCGACCGAACCGGCGCGGGCGGCTCCGCCGGGGGCAGCCCGGCCCGTTCGCGCAGGGCGGCGGCCAGGCGGGCGGGGTCGTCGGCGGCCAGGTAGAGGACGCGGGCGGGCGCCGCCTCTTTGATCATGCCTTGTAGCACGACCGGCTCATGCAGCCGCAGCGTCAGGTCGGTGCGCCCGCCCGCCGCCAGGTAGACGGCGTTGCGCTGGGGCACGGCGCGCAGGCCCTCCTGCCCTCCCGGCGCTTTGGCCCGCTCCACGACTACGTCCGCAATCTGCGCGTAGGGCACGAAGCCCTCGGCCAGCAGCCCATAGTGCAGCCGCATGCCCGCCGCTTCCAGGCGGTAGGGCAGGACCTGCAACGACGCGTACAGGCCCACCACCCAGAGCGTCATGTAGACGGTGGCGAAGAACAGGATCCAGCGCACCAGCGGCCACGAAATCAGGAACTCGTAGGCCAGCGTCTCGACGGGCACGACCATGACGGCGAAGGCCAGCATGGTGCCCATCATGGAGCGTTTGCTGTAGCGGAACTCCTCGCCGGCCAGGGGCCGGCGGCGGACGGCCCAGCGATAGAGGCAGATCCAGATGCGCGGCTCCAGCGCGACGAAGCGGGCTACCGGGCGCGGCAGCAACACGCTCAACCCCTCGACCACCGCGGCTTCCACGTTCAGGCCCGCCGCACGGTTGCGCCGGTAGTCGCGCACCATCAGCGCGATCTCGCCCCCGACGACGAGCAGCAGCAGCAACTCGATGCCCCCGCCCACCAGCAGCGCCGTGCCCGCGTCGAGCACCTGGCCCCAGACCAGGGCGATCTCCGCCACGATCAGGGCGGGCAGAAACCATTTCAGCATCTGTCTCATGGCCGCACCGCTCCTCCTAATAGGCCCGTTTGCGGAACAAGGCCAGGGCGCCGGCCACCGGGACGATGGCCGTCACCAGGCAGATCACGAACTCCTTGACCGGGAAGGCCGTGCCCAGGAAGCCCGACAGGCTGGCCCAGTAGCGGGGCAGGCTCCAATCGGCCCAACCCGGCAGGAACGCGCCGACCACACCGGGCAGGCCGATAACGATGGCGACCAGGATTGCCAGGCCCGCCGGGCGCAGCGCGTCGTCGAACAGGGTGGAGAAGAGCAGGGCGATGCCCAGGATCGACAGCGTGCCAAGCCAGAGTAGCACCGTGGCGAGCAGGATGCGGTCAACCGGCACGCTCTGGCCCAGCAGCACCGCCGTCAGCAACATGACCACGCTGCCGAGCAGGCTGACACCTAGCAGGATCGCCGCGCTCACCAGGTACTTGGTGATCAGCACCCGCTCGCGGCTCACCGGCTTGCTCAGCAAGAAAAAGATCGTGCCTTTGCCGACCTCCCCGGCAATTAGACCCGCGCCCAGGAAGGCGGCCAGCCCGCCGAGCACCATCGGTCCGTTCTTGGGGAACCATTGTCCCCAGACGTATAAACCGAAGTTGGCGACCGATAACTGTAGATCGTTTTTGATCGCCTCCGGCAGCCCGGCAGTGCCGGGACTGGTTGCCAGATCGCGGATGACGCTATACAGGACAGACAGGCCCGCCACCACCAGCACCGTGATCGCCGCGCCGATAATCATCTTCCAGCGGGCGTCGATTAGCTCTTTAGCGACCATCGGAACCCTCCTTCATGTATTCGAGGAAGAGGTCTTCCAGGTTCAGATTGACGCTATCCAGGTCGCGCACGGGATAGGGGCGGGTTTGCAGCTGCGCCGCCAGGGCGTCCACGTCGCCGCGGGCGATCACCCGCACGCCGCGCCCCTCTTGCTCGACGCGGGCCACGCCAGGCAGCGCGCGCAGCGCGGCGATTTCAGCGGGCGGCGGCACATCGGCGTAGGTTAGCTTGAGCACGCGCTGGGTCTGCTTCAGGTGATCCAGGTCGTCGCTGACCAGCAGTTTGCCGTTGCGGATGATGCCCACCCGGTCGGCCACCGCTTCCACCTCGGAGAGGATGTGCGACGAAAAAAAGACCGTCTTGCCCTCGGCGGCGATGTCGCGGATCAGGGTGTTGAGGAACTCATGGCGCGCGACCGGATCGAGACCGGATGTCGGTTCATCAAGGATCAGCAGATCAGGTTCGCTGCCCAGGGCCAGGCTCAAGGCCAGTTGCGATTTCATGCCTTTGGAAAGCCGGCCCACCCGCTCCCGCGGCGGCAGGCCGAACAGTGTGATGTAGCGGTCGACCACGGCCTGGTTCCAGCGCCGGCTGGTCTGGCGGCAGAAGGCGCAGGTCTGTGGGATCGTCAGATAGTCATACATGCTGTTGACCTCACTGACGTAGCCCACATGGGCGCGCACTTCGAGGCTCTGCGTGCCGACGTCGTAACCGAGCACGCGGGCGCTGCCGCCGGTCGCGGGCCGGAACCCGAGCAGCGCCTTGATCGTCGTCGTTTTGCCCGCGCCGTTCGGGCCGAGGAAGCCGAAGACGGCGCCCCGCGGCACCTGGAGATTGAGGCCGTCGACCGCGCGGATGCTA
Organism: Chloroflexia bacterium; assembly: GCA_025927935.1. The sequence goes on from JAICKM010000005.1 coordinate 6,426, forward strand.
CCATAGCTGACGACCAGAGCTTGTATCTCAATGGCTGCGGCTGGTGGGGTTGTGTGCTGCGCGCCCGCCGCCGCCGTCGCCATAGTTGTCATTGCTGTCCCTCGCTCTCTCTATAAAACCGGGCCACCTCCGCCTGGAATCCGGCTGCTAATTCAGCCGGGGCGATGCCCAGGCCGGCGGCATCATGGACCAGGCGGTGCAGGCGCTCATACAGCGCCGCGATTTGTTGATGGCGTAACGCGCCGCTCGCCTGGGCGAGCACGACAGTGCCCGCGCCGGGCCGGCTCTCGATCAGGCCCATGCCCTGCAACTTGTCGTAGGCTTGCACAATGGTGTTCGGCGCGATGGCAAGATCGCCCGCCAGTTGGCGCACGGTAGGCAGTTGCTCGCCGGGCTGTAACGTCCCGACTTCCATGGCATGGCGGAACTGCTCGGCGATCTGCATGTAGATCGGCACGCCGCTATGGCGCTCGATGGTGATCCAGATGGGCATAGGCTCCCGTTCCGATTGTCGCATATAACTAATACAATGATACACTTGCGCGGGGCGGGAGTCAATAGGTCTAGAGACGGAGAGCCGGTTGCAGGGGATGCCGCAAAATTCTAATATAGCGCTAACATTGCGCTTATATCGTTCTAACGAAAGTTGTAGTAGGATGCTTAGCGAACGCGGGAAATAAGAACTGGATGACCAGCCGCGGGACCAATCAAATGTATCACCTGTTTTTTGGGAAAGGAGGATCAGCCATGACCAACCTGACGAATCGTTCGACTGAATATAACCAGCCGGTGCCCTTGCGGGAAGCGATCAACAGCTTGTTCTCGCAGAGCTTCCTCAGCCCAACCTGGGGCACGCTCTTCGGCCGTGTTGGGACGCCCGGCCCCGCGCTGGACGTGTACGAGGACGAGGATAACTACTTTGTGCTCGCCGTGATGCCGGGGGTCGATCCGAACAAGCTGGAGATTACGTCCCAGGATAACACGCTATCGATTGCCGGCGAAATCGGTTCCTTTGTGCCGGAGGGCAAACATGTGGTCTGGCAGGAAGTGCCGGTGGGCAGCTTCCGCCGCGTGCTGACCTTGCCGATGCCGTTTGACACCGCGAAGGTGCAGGCCCAATATGACGGCGGGCTGCTGAAGCTGATCGTGCCCAAGGCCGAACATGCCCGGCTCCACCGGATTCCGATCAGCGCGAACACCGCGAACACCCCGCCGAGTAAGATCTGACATGCCCAACGGTCTCAGGCCAGGCCCGGTCGGGCCTTGTACGACCGGGAAGGGAAAAGGCCCGCGCTCCGGCGCGGGCCTTCTTCATTGCTACGTGTTGTCTAACTGCGGTAGTAGCTCCTCGATCCAGGCCGGCTTCTCGTCGCTGCGGGTGAAGCGGCGCTCGTAGCCGCAATCAAAGCAGCGGACGCGAATGGTGCCGTTGCTGTCGCCGAGTTCGATCCGGCTGCCCTGGTGCCGCCCCTCATAGATGGTGTGCCGCACCCAGGACTCGTGCTTGCGCGAGATCACCACGCGCGTGTGCGGGCACGTGTCGCTGTTCATGGGCCGGCCTCCTGCTCAGTTCTGGCGATCCCGCCCGAAGGGAAGGCGCAGCCGGCGCCCGCTTTCGGATGCCGCGGCCCCGCTGCCGGGGCGGGGCGCGGCGGGCGGCACCGGCGGCACCGCGACGGCGGGCATGGCCGTGGCCGCATTCTCGCCTTCGCCCTCACCTTCAAAGTGCGGCTCCGGGTGGCTGAGCAGGCGCTGGTAGGCTTCGCGCAGCTCGCCGCGGCTCAGGCGCTTGCCGCCCTCGAAATATTGGATGGCAACTTGGCCCATGGCCCAGGTACCACCCGCGGCCACGCCCGCCGCCACGGCCGATCCGCCCACCGGGACGAGCTTAGCCGCTTCCTGGGCTAGATAGCGCAGGGCGACCCCGCCCGCGATGGTCGAGATCAGTTCCCGCGCATGGTGGGCGGTAAACGGCTCGCCATAGATCGCCGCAATGCGCAGCACCATGCGCGCCTGGTTCGCCAGCAGCAGCGGCAGATCGATGAACGGGATCGGCTCCGCGCCGATGCCGCCGTTGATGATCATCGAGTTGCGGACGACCTTGCCGGCCGCCGTGCGCCGGAAGGCGGGCAAGTTGCGCCCCAGCAACACGGCCAACTCCGGCAGCGCATCGACCAGCGCGGGCAGCAGGCGCTCGCCGACATTGGTGCCCTTCTTGGCCGAAATGGCGATCACCGGCACGCCCAGGCGGCGGACCATGTCGGTCTCGACGCTCTGCGCGTCTTTGCCCACCAGGTCGATCTTGTTGGCGACCACGACCAGCGGCTTGCCCAACCGGCGCAGCGCGTCCATCAGTTGCAGGTCGCTCTGGCGCAGCCCGGCGGCGGCGTCAAACACCACCAGCAGCGCGTCAGCAGTGGCGGCGCCCTGGAGCGCCGTCGCCGCGCGGTCTTCGCCCCCCGCTTCGCCGAAGCCGGGCGTGTCGATCAGCGTGAACGGCCCCAGCCCTTGCTCGATCACGGCGCGCGTGGTGCCGGGGATCGGGCTAGCGGGCGAGACCATCTTCCCGGCGATCAGGTTGAACAGGGTGGACTTACCCGAATTGACCGGCCCGACGATGGCCAGGCGAGCCTCGGCTTCGCGCTGCACTTCGCGCTGCATGCCGGTCCAGTTGAGCGTATTCAGCAGGGTGCGGATGTCGTCGAGCGAGGTCGGTAATCTGGGGGCCAAGTTGGACGAATCGGGCATGCGTGATCTCCTCTTTGGGCGTATTGGACGCGGTGTTCCGCGAACGGATTATCGATCATCAATAGGACGCCAACACATTTACGCAGGACGCGGGCGCCGGGTTGCTCCTGATGTGAGCGGGCTACGGTCGGGCTTGCTGTCTGCAAGAGATGTGCCGTTGCTGCGCGGGACCATCGGGTAGGCGCAAGCAGGGACCTTTCGCCCTCGTCTGCGCGCCGGACAGGCGCTACAATAGAGATGTTGATTGCGATAAGCCTGTGTTGTTGGTGCGGGCGTTATCGTTCGGGTCTGTTATCGGGCCCCTGCGCGGGGCGCACCCTATCCCCGCGTCCCGCGCAGCCGATGACCCGCTCCCTTTTGCCTCTTTCTTCTGCCTCTGCCTTCCCGTACGCTGGAAAATTGGATCATCTATCCCGCCGCCCGGACAGTTATGGTATAATTGACGCGGTGTTTGCGTGACCGGGACCGCAAAGGAACCTCTTCGAGACCCCCTCTGCCGGCAATTGAACGCGCACCGGCGCAATGGTGCGCCGGCCTCTGGGCTGCTTGCGGGACACCGCGTGCCCGCGCCGCAGGCCGGCTATTGGCTATTTCATTGTATGCTGGAGGATTGCTAGTCTTATGTCCATGCCGCTTGCCCCGGCTGCTCCGCTGCTACTGATTGGCGGCGGGTCGGCCAGCCAACCTGTCGATATGCTGCACGAGTTTGCCAAGCTGGCCGGAGGGCCGGGCGCGCGCATCGCTGTGATCACGAGCGGGTCGCGGGCGCCGCAGCAGGTCGGGGCGCGGTACGAGCGGTTTTTTCGCTCCATCGACATGGAGGTTGGGGTCTATCATCTGCTGAGCCGCGCCGCGTCAAATGACCCGGCGGTGTTGCAGGGATTTGCCGATGCGCAGGCGTACTTCTTCACCGGCGGCGAGCAGTTGTGCATTACGGCGCGCATGGGCGGGACGGAAGCGTTGCGGCTGCTACGATGGCGCCATGCCGAAGGAGCCGTGCTGGGCGGTACCAGCGCGGGCACCTCGGTGATGAGCGAGACGATGATTGCCTTCGGCAACGAAGGGCCGGTGCCCAGCCACAGCATGGTCAACCTGGCGCCGGGCCTGGGCTTTCTGCGCGGTATCATCCTCGATCAGCACTTCAGCCAGCGCCAGCGCCTGGGCCGGCTCAAAACGGCGGTGTCTTATAACCCCGAAGAACTGGGCGTCGGCGTGGACGAGGATACCGGGGCGCTATTCCGGCCCGACGGCACCCTGGAAGTGCTCGGACCGGGCACCGTCACCGTGGTGGACGAACTCGACGTGACCGACAACACCAGCCCCGATGTGGAAGATCCGGCTCTGCCGCTGAGTATCGAGGGCGTGCGCATCTACCAACTGAGCGCGGGCGCGCGCTTTGATTTCCTGGCGCGCAGCCCAGCCGCCATGCGCGCGGCGGCCTGAGCAGCGCGGCTCCCCGCCTTGTCACTCTGAGCGCAGCGAAGAGTCTCGTCGTTTGGCCGAGCGGACGGAGATTCTTCGCTCCGCTCAGAATGACACATTCCCTGGGATAGACTACTGAGCGGGCCACGTATGCCCAACCGGCTTGCGGCCCAATGGTATCGTATTTACAGGCGCCGCCCCGTTTGCGCTTTCTACCCCGCTTGTCAATCCTCCATGTGCCCGGTACAATTAGCCCCATGACCACCCGACTCCCGCTCCGCGGCACAACAAGCGCCGTGCTGGCGCTGATCTTCGGCCTCTATCTGCTTACCATGTCCGGGCACACCTATTCGCCCGACGAGGAGACGATGCTGGCGACCGCCGAGGCGGTGGGGCTGCGAGGCACGTTCGCGCTGCCCCAGAGCCGCAGCCTGGTTGAGGTGCCGGGGCTGGGCGGGCGCTTCTATAGCCAATATGGGCCGGGGCAGCCGGTCGCGGCAGTACCCTGGATCTGGGCGGGGCACGGCCTGGCCGCCGTGCTGGGGCTGGATCCGGCAGGGCAGGGCTTTGTCGTGCGCTTCGTGCTGGGCAGCTTCAACCTGCTGGTGGCCGCCGTGCTGGCCGCGCTGCTCTACGCCGTGGCGCGCCGGTTGGGCGCCGGGCGGGGCGAGGCGCTGCTCCTGGCGGCGCTGCTGGCCTTCGCCACGTTCCTCTGGCCGGAGAGCCGCAGCTTCTTCGCCGAACCATTGACGGCGCTGCTGCTGTTCGGCGCCTGTGCCGCGTTGGGCGTGTTCGAGCGGCCCTTCCTGGCCGGACTGCTGGCGACGCTGACCCTGGCCGTGAAGATTCAGTATATCGTGGCGCTGCCGGGGCTGGGCCTGCTGGCCGGCTGGCTGGCCTATCGCGCCTGGCGCGCGGGCGACCGGCGCGCGGCAGGCCGGTTGCTCGGCGGATTCGCGCTCGGCGGGGTACTGGGCGCGGTGCCGCTGCTGGCCTACAACGGGCTGGCTTTCGGCAGCCCCTTCACCAGCGGCTACCACCAGAGCTTCGCCGAAACCTTCACCACGCCGCTGCTCGAAGGACTTAACGGCGAGCTGCTGAGTCCGGGCAAGGGCCTGTGGCTCTATGCGCCGCCGGTGCTGCTGGGCCTGGCCGGCCTGGTGCCGTTCGCCCGGCGCTACCCGGCCCTGGCCGCGACTGTCGTCACGGTGAGCGTGCCCACTACCGTCCTGTTCGCCCTCTACCGCTTCTGGCCGGGCGACGGAAGCTGGGGGCCGCGCTACCTGATCCCGCTGTTGCCGTTCCTGGTGCTCCCCGTGTTGGGCTTGCTACCGCGAGCAGATGCCCTGGCGCAGCCCTTCGCGACGTGGTCGTCGGGGCGGCGGCTGGGCGCGGCGGCCCTCGCGCTAGTGGGAGTGGCCGGGCTAGCCGTGCAACTGCTCGGCGCGCTGATCAACTTCGATACGTATATCAACCTGGTCAACGACGATAATATCCGCTACTGGAACGCGACCTATTCGCCGGTGCGCGGCCACTGGCAGGTGCTGAACGCCCGCATGGGCGCCTGGCTGGCGCGGCGGCAATACCCGCACGCCGATATTGCGCTGCTCACCGGCGGCTTTTCGTACAGCGAGGGCGACAAATACGCGGGCGATCTGTTTCCGCGCTGGACCAGCGGCACGGCCACTGTCGCCCTGCCCGACATCGCCGCCTACCCGCTCACGCTGACGATGCGCCTGGCCGACCATCGCCCGCCTCCCTTGCCCCGCGCCGATCTCACACTGAGCCTGGCCGGGCAGCCGGTGCCGGCCGACCGGCAGCCGGTGCCCGATAGCCCCGTCGAGTCCGTGCTGACGGCGACGATTGCCCGCCCCGCCGTGCCCGCCTGGAGTCTGATGAACCTGGCCCTGATCAGCCCGACCTGGAATCCCAAGCAAATCGGCGCGGGCGCGCGCAACGAAGACCTGGGCTTGCTGGTGGAATCGCTCCGCTTGCAGCGTGCCGACGGCCGGCCCCTGCGCCTGGTCGAAGCCCTGCCGGTGCAGCCCATGTATCCGGCCCCGCGCTGGTACTACGACACGCAAAGCCCGCACCTGGCCGATGTCTGGGCCTGGTATCTCAACGCGGCGCACTTGCCGCGCCGGGCCACGGTCCTGATGGCCGCGCTCGTGCTACTCCTGGGCGGGGCGGCAGTTGCGTGGGGTGCGTGGCGCTGGCGCGCGATTCCCGGTTCATAAGAGGCGATTTGCTCACCGCGAAGACCAGTTAATTTCAGTCATATTCTTCGTGTTCTCCGCGTCTTCGCAGTGAATTTGTAAGCCGATTTCTGCCGACCCGGTGCCTGGTCGGGACCGGGGTTGGCATGCCATTTGCTACATTAAATAGTGGCTGCGGCTATGGAAGTCGTGGTCCCAAGTCTACCGCAAGGTGAGGAGGGATGTCTGATGTACAGAGCAGCAGACAACCTCGCTGTTCACGGAGATACTCAAGCGGGCAGGTAACTGCCTCGCCACCGGTATGTTCGTGAAGCGAGGACAAAACGACAGACCCGGCGCTTGCGCCGGGTCTGTTGCTTTCTGCCCCCAGGATCGGCCGGGTTAAAGCACCTCTGGCTGGTCTACATCTCTCACGATCTACCCACTGGCTGCTGCCCACTGACCATTCGTCCCACCTCTATTCGTTCGTACTGACCACTGACCACTGACCACTAACCACTCGTCGCGCTTCCGCAGCCGCTTCGTCCAGGATCTCGCGCAAGGGGCGGCCGGTGCGCTGGGCGGCGGCCAGGCAATCGGCGTATTCGGGGTGGGCGGTCCAGGCGCCGTCCAGCAGGCGGGCCTTGGCGCGGATCGGCCCGGCGCTGGTCTCCACGGTGATCATGCGGCGGGGCGCTTTGAGCCGGTCGAGTTCGCGGCGGCGCACGCCGAGCGTGCTGGTCTCGCGCAACAGCAGCGCGCTCAGGGCATCGGCGGCGGCGGGCGGGGTGAGCACGCTCACCAGCGTGGCCGGACGGCCCTTCTTCATCTGGATGGGCGTGAGCCAGGCGTCCAGCGCCCCGGCGCTCAATAGCCGCTCCAGCAGGTAGCCGTAGATCTGCGGGTTCATATCGTCGATATTGGTTTCCAGCAGCACCACCCGGTCCTGCTCCAGCCCGCCGGGTGGGGCAGATGCGGCGGGCGCCGGATCGCAGAGCAGTACGCGCAGCACGTTGGGCCAGGGCAAGATGCGCTGGCCGAAGCCCACGCCCACCCGCTGCAAGCGCAACGGCGGCTGCTCGAACCGGCAGAGCTCGGCGACCAGCGCCGCCCCGGTCGGCGTCACCAGTTCGCGATCGGTGTCGCGGCTGATGAAGGGCGCGTTGGCGGCGCTAAGGATCTCCAGCGTGGCCGGGCCGGGCAGGGGGATCGGGCCGTGGGCGCTGCGCCCGATGCCGCCGCGCAAGGGCAGGGGCAGCGGGCCGCAGAAGCATTGGTCCACGCCCAGCAAGGCCAACCCCGCCACGACGCCCACGATGTCCACAATCGAATCGAGCGCGCCGACTTCGTGGAAGTGGACCTGATCGGGCGTGGTGCCGTGGACATGGGCCTCGGCCACGGCCAGACGCCGGAAGACGGCCAGCGCGCGCTCGCGGACCGGGGGGGCCAGGGTGCCGGCGTCCAGGATGGCGGCGATGTCGCTGAGGTGGCGCTCCGGCTGCGCCGTGTCGTCCAGCAGCACCCGCAGGCGCGTGCCGGTCAGGCCGTGCTGCTCCGCGCGGCCCGCTTCCAGCCGGTAGCCCGGCACGCCCAGCCGGGCCAGTTCGGCTTCGAGTGCAGCCAGGGGCAGCCCGGCGTCCAGCAGCGCGCCCAGGGCCATGTCGCCGCTGATGCCGGAGACCGGGTCGAAAAACGCCTGCATGGGCTTTAGATGTCGTGGGCGGGGATGGCGAAGGCCAGGGGCGCGGCGGCGGCGTCCTTATCGACGACCGTGGGGTTGAGGCTGCGCTGGCGGCTGTTCGGCTCGTGCTGCACCTTCAACTGACCGCAGGCTGCGGCGATGTCCTGCCCGCGCTCGATACGCACCGTGCAAGGGACGCCGTGCCGCGCGACTGCTGCGGCGAAGTCGCGCACTTGCTCGCGCGGTGTGGCTTGCAGGCCGGTGCCCGGCACCGGGTTCAGCGGGATCAGGTTGACATGCACCAGCATCCCGTGCAGCAGGCGGCCCAATTCCTCGGCGCACTCCAGGCTGTCGTTCTCGCCCGCGATGAGCGCGTACTCGAAGGTCAGGCGGCGCTTGGTCACATCGATGTACTCGCGGCAGGCGGCCATCAGGTCGGCGATGGGGTACTTTTCGTTCAAGGGCACCAGCCGGCTGCGGAGCGCATCGTTCGGCGCGTGGAGCGAGATCGCCAGGTTGACGGCCAGGTCCTCGTGGGTGAAGCGGCGGATGCGCGGCACTACGCCCACCGTCGAGACCGTCATGCGGCGCGCGCCCAGCACCAGGGCATCCGGCGAGTTCAGCGTGCGGATGGCCTGCCAGAGATGGTCGTAATTGAGGAACGGCTCGCCCATACCCATAAATACGACGTTGGTCACGGCGTCCAGCGGGCGCGGCGGCGCGGGTGGCGCGGGTGGCGGGACCGGTACGCGTGCGGGCGGCGGCACCGGTAGGCGGACGGGAGGGCGCCCGCGCATCGGCACCGGTCCGCGCCGGTCATATGGCCCGCGGCCCAGCGGCGCGGGTGAGCGGCCTTGAGGGGCGCGCGGCGGCAGCGGTCGTGGCGGGAGGACCGGCATAGGTGGCGGTTGGTATGGGTGCTGCCGCAGCCAGCGGCTAAAGACGATCACCTGCTCCACGATCTCGCCGGGGCTGAGATTGCGCGTGAAGCCCATCTGCCCCGTGGCGCAGAACACGCAGCCCATCGCGCAGCCCACCTGGCTGGACACGCAGACGGTGGCCCGGTCGTAATAGAGCATCAGCACCGTCTCGACCGTGCTGCCGTCCTGGAAGCGCAGCAAGATCTTGCGCGTGTCGCCGTCCTCGGAGATCTGCTGGGTGATGATTTCGGCGCTGCCGATGCGATACTGCTCGGCCAGCCGGCGGCGCAGATCAATGGGCAGATTGGTCATCGCACTGAAGTCGGTGACGAACTCCCGGTACAGCCAGTGCAAGACCTGCTTGGCCCGGAACACGGGCAGGCCCTGTGCTTTCAGTTCCTCGACCAGGCCGTCGGGGCTGAAATCATAGAGATTGGCGCGCGTTTCGGCGCCCGGCGGGGGGGCCGGGCGCCGGGGCAAAATCGGCAGCGGTTGATCGGTCAAAGCGTTGGATAATCCTTAGTCCTGGCGCCGGCTCATGCCGGAGGCCAGCATCACATAGTAGAGCAACTGCGACACGGCGGCGGCCAGGCCGGCCACATAGGTCATGGCGGCGGCGTTGAGCACCTGCCGCGCCTGCTTGTATTCGGTGCGGTCAATCAGCCCGGTGCTCTGCAACAGGCTCATGGCCCGGCTGCTCGCGTTCAACTCCACCGGCAGCGTGATCAGGGCGAACACGGCGGCCAGGGCGAAGAGGCCCACGCCCAGCCAGACCAGCCAGACCGCGCCGCTAAAGTGCGTGAACGCGGCCAGCATAAAACCGATCATGATGAACCAGACGCCGATGTTCGAGCCGATATTGACGGCGGGCACCAGGGTCGAGCGCAATTGCAACGGCGCATAGCCCTGGGCGTGCTGGACGGCGTGGCCCGCTTCGTGGGCGGCGACGCCGACGGCGGCCACCGAGCCGCTGCGATAGATCTCCGGCGACAGGCGCAGGGTGCGGTCGCGCGGGTCGTAGTGGTTGTCCAGCGGTTGCGCGCCGGGCATCTCTTCCACCGGCACATGGCTCAGCCCCTGGCTGTCGAGCAGCATCCGCGCGGCCCGCGCGCCGGTCAAGCCCTGCATACTGCGCACCTGGCTGTACTGTCCAAAGATGCTGCGCAGGCGCCATTGGGCCCACATCGCCAGGATCAGCGGCGGCAACATGAAGATGAAATACCGCGGGTCAAAGAAATACATTCTTACTATTCTCCTGCCGGTTCCCACCGGCACTTCTTACCTGATCCGAGAACCCGGGTTCTCGCTCAGCAAGAATCGTCTCCTTAACATACTACGGTCTATAGACCGATGACAAGCAAGCAACGTGCCGGACTATGCGGCGCATTGCGGGCTGCACCCAGTATACGTAATCGGCGCCAAAATAGTCGCAAGCTCCGGCGTTCACGCCGCGCTTTCGGCAGCCTCCGCCGGGGTCAATCGCGCGATCCACTCCGCCGTGCTGAGCACCGTGCTGAAGCGCATCGCCTGCGTCACCAGAATGGCGCGGTGCAACTCTTCGGCGGTAACGGCGCCCGCGCCATTCTTCACGGCCAGCGTGCCGGTCGCGTCGGACAGGAACTCCACGTTCAGGCCCTGGTGCATGGCCTGGCGGGCCGTGGTGTCGCAGCACATCTGCGTCATGTACCCGGCGATGACGACCGTATCGATCTCCCGTTCGTGTAGCCAGGCGGCCAATTGCGTGCCGGTAAAGCTGCCGGGCAGAGTCTTCTCGATCAGCATGGCGCGCGGGCGCCCGGCCACCGCGGGATGTAGCTCCCATTCCCGGCTGCCCCGGCGGAAGGTCGCGGAGTCCGGCTGCGGCGCGCCATGCTGAATCACCACCACCGGGACACCCGCGGCAGACGCCGCGTCCATGGCCTGGAGAACATTGTCCAGGCTGCCGGCGGGATAGCTGATCGGCAATTTGCCTGTGAAATACTCATTTTGCACATCGATGATTAATAAAGCACGTTTCGCCATCGTTACTCCTATAGTGGATCCGCCCCTTGCATGGAGGCGGCGCGAACCGCCGGTGGCCGGCGGACAGTGCCCCGCGTTGGCACCGGGGCGACACCGGCCGTGGGCACGCCGACTGAAACCTATCTCGCACCGGTTCTACCCTATTCTATTATATACCCATGTTGCCCGTAGCGTATCGGTATACCGGTTTGCGGGGCCGCTGTGTTTGGGTTTCACCGGGCGGGATATGCTATACTGAGAGGGCAACTGGCGATCTGTCCAAAGACGCACCGGAAATCGGGAGACGAGTGATGCAGCCGGATGACTTTCGCGTACAGGTTGGCCTGTACGAGCGCATGGCCGATCTGCTGCGGCGGCTGGGCGATGTGCCGCCGGGCACACGGGTGCTGCTCCAGGTGCCGCCTCGTGCCCTGGCGTTGCGCACCCTGGATGACGCGCGTTTGCTGCGCGAGCGCCAGTCCCAGCAGCAGATCGATCTGCTGATTGCTTCCACTGATGCCTCGATCCTGGCCCAGGCGCGCAGTTACGGCTTCCCGGTGGAAGATCTGCGCGTCCAGCGACGGGGCGGGGGACCGGGCGGCGGTCCCGGCCTGGCGCAAGGCATGTTCCGCGGGCTAGGCCAACCCGGCCAGGCGCCCGCCCCGGACCCACCGAGCCGGCCCGCGCCGCCGGTTCCGCCGCCTGCGCGCGATCCTGGTCCGGCGGAGCGGACGCCGGATCCTTTCCGGGGCCTGGAGACCGCCGGCCGGCCGCCCGACTTCCAGGGCGAGCCTCCTGCCTCTAAAGAGGCACCGGCGCCACCCCCTACGCTCTCGCCGTCCCCCGCGCCGGAACCCCCGCCGGTGCCGCCGCGCGCCACCTCCCCCGGCACCGGGCGGGCGACGCCGCGGCCCCGCAATACGCGCCGCGCCGCGCCGCCCGACCTGCCCACCTATCCCTTCCGGGGGCTGGAGCCGGCGGGGCACGCGCTGGGCTACCGGCCCGCCCCGCCGCCGTATACGCCCCCGGAGGAATATAGCCCGCCCGCCGCGCCGGCAGAATCCGCACCCGCGCTTGACCCCGGCCCCACTCGCGCGCCGGCTGCGGACGCCGCGCTGTCGCCCCCGCAGGCCGCGCCGCCGGTGGCGAACCCGGTCGCCCCCGCGCCGCCTGATAACGCGCCCCCGGTCCAATCGCCGCCGGGTGCCATCGCGCCGGGTGCCGCGCCGGCTGCGGCAGCCCCGCTACCATCCCGCGCCGTCCCGCCGGTGAGACCGCCCGCCCGTGACACCGCGCCGGCCCCGACTGCCCCACCCGTTGGCGAAGCGCCGCCCGCGCCGCCTGTCACACCAGCCCCCGCCCCGGCGCTGCCTGCCATATCTGCCGCTCCTGCCACCGAGACGCCGCAGCCCGCCCCGTCCGTGCCGCCCAGCCCGCGCACCCCCAGGGGGTCCCGGCGAGCCGCGGTCCCTGCGCCGCCCGCGCCGCCTGTTGCCGCGCGCCCCGCTCCCACCACGCCTCCGGTGCCGGAAGCACCCGCGCCGGTGCCGCCCGCGCCGCCTGCCCCTAAAGGGGCATCTAAAGAGGCACCGGCGCCGGAGTCCGCGCCCGCCCGGCTACGCTTTGGCCTGGGTGCGTTGCGCGATGCGATTGCCACGCGCCTCACCCGCGAGTCCAGTCCGGCGCCCAGTACCGAGTACGCCGCTCCGGCGGAGGCGGCCCCGGTTGCGCCGCCCGCCGCGCCGCCGCTCTCCGCAGGCCGGACCCCCGTGCGCTTGCCGCCCGATTTCGCCATCGAGGCTTCCCGCCGCGCCGGGAGCGCGCCGCGCGGCGTCGAGTTCAGCACTGCCCTGGATCGGGAAGAGCCGGTGGAGGAACTGCTGGAGCGGTTGGAGCACGTGAAATCGGGCACGACCATCCGGCTGCATGTGCCCCGCGAGGCGCTGGCCCTGCAAACTCTGGAAGAATACGACATGCTGGAGGCGTTGCAGGAACGCCGGCAGTTGCGGCTGGCCGTGGTTTCGAGCAATGCCACCGTGGTCGGCATGGCCTGGCTTTACGGCTTCGAGGTCAGCGATTTGCGCTCGCCCCGCCCGCCGGGAGGGCCTGCTCCCGCGCCGTTGCCCGATGAGTATATTGTCGATGTGGGTCGCCAGGAGCGGACCGCCGACCTGCTGCGCCGCCTGGACGGCATCCCAGCCGAGGCGAAGATCGAGATCCACGTGCCGCGCGAGGGCGCGGCGTTGCGCACTCCGGAGGATTACCAACTTTTCCGCGCCGCGCGTGACTGGCAGCCGGACCAGGTGCGTATAACCTCCCGCGACCCGCGCGTCATCGACCTGGCACGCATCTATGACTTCGACGGCGAGCACACGCTGGACATCGGCCCGCAGGAGACGACGGCCTATGTCCTGAAATGGCTTGCCGGCTTGCCGCCGGGCGCTGCCTGCCGCCTGCGTGTGCATCGCGATACCTCGGCCTTGCGCCGGCCTGCGGACTATAAGCTGCTGCGCAGCCGGCAAGTTGCCGGGTCGTTGCAACTGACCGTGGTCTCGCGCGACCTGCGCGTGCTGGGTCTCGCCACGGTGCATGGCCTGGCCGTGGATAACTTGCGCCTGCGCCACCGTATCCCGGTGGGGACACCGCCTGCCGCCCGCCGCCCCGGCGAGATCCCGGAGGAGCCGGCGAGCGCCCCCGCGCCGCTCGCGCAAGGCGCGCCGGCCGTCGCCGCCGCGCAGGCGGCGCCCTCCGGGCCAAGCGTCCCGGCGGTTGTACCGCCCGCGGCGCGCAGGGCAGATGCCGCGCCCCCGGCGCCTGCGGACCTGTCCCTGGCCCCGGATGAAGCCCAGATTTGTGCCTATTTGCGCAATCACGACGCGATCACCCGCGGGCAATGCGAGCGCTTGCTCGGCGTCTCCCGCACGCAGGCCAAAATGCGGCTCCAGAAGATGCGTGAGCGGGGTATCCTCCGGCTGGAGGGGACCGGCAACAACATCCGCTACGTCCTCGCCACCGAGCGCCGCCGCCGCGCCCGTTAGCGCCCGGCGCGCTAAACTTGACACCGCCTCTTGCCATCCTTATACTCAAGGTGGGTATTTCTGCCCTGGGCAGCGTATGCCCATTTTAGGCACGAACATTTGTTCCCGTTGACAGGGCATCTTAATTGACATAAAATCGGAGCAGGAGGGCGTCCGCCCATGTTAAGCAGCCGCGAGATACGCTCGCGTTTTATTGAATTCTTCGAGCAGGAAGGGCATACGCATGTGCCGTCTTCCTCCCTGGTGCCGCCGGGTGAGGATACCTCGTTGCTGTTCACAAACGCCGGCATGAACCAGTTTAAGGATGTGTTCACGGGGGTGGAGCAGCGCCCGTACAGCCGTGCCGTGACCGTGCAGCGCTGCATGCGCGCCGGGGGCAAGCACAACGATCTGGAAAACGTCGGCCCCTCGAAGCGCCATCACACCTTCTTTGAGATGCTGGGCAACTTCAGCTTCGGCGACTATTTCAAGCGCGAGGCGATCGGCTTTGCCTGGCGCCTGTTTACCGACGTGTGGGGGCTGCCCAAGGATCGCCTCTGGCCGACCGTCTTCCAGGACGACGATGATGCCTTCAACCTCTGGCAGGAAATCGCCGGGCTGCCCGCCGAGCGCATCACGCGCCGGGGCGCCAAGGATAACTGGTGGGCGATGGGCGATACCGGCCCCTGCGGGCCGTGCTCCGAGATCTTCTGGGACTTCCACCCGGAACTGGTCGGGCAGCCCGGCCATAATCCCGAAGATGACGAAGAGAGCTTTATCGAACTCTGGAATCTCGTTTTTATGCAGTTCGAGCAGGTGAAGGGCGGCGCCCTGGTGCCGCTGCCCCGCCCGTCTATCGACACCGGGGCGGGCCTGGAGCGCGTGACGGCCATTCTGCAAGGCACCGACAGCAACTACGCGACCGACATCTTCGCCCCGATCATGGCGAAGATCCGCGAGATCAGCGGCCAGGACGAAGCCCAGATGCAGGCGCAGATCGCCTCCTACCGGGTGATCGCCGATCATGGCCGGGCCGTGACTTTCTTGATCGGCGACGGTGTGCAGCCCGGCCCGTCGGAGCGCGGCTATGTGCTGCGCCGCGTGTTGCGCCGCGCCCACCGCCACGGCCGTTTGCTCGGCATCGACCATCCGTTCCTGGGCCAGATCGCCGAGGTTGTGCTGGAGACGATGGGCGAGTATGCGCCGGAGATCCTGGCTCGCCGCGATTTCATTCTGCGCACCATTCGTACCGAGGAAGAGAACTTCCAGCGCACGCTCGACGCCGGCCTCACCCGCTTCGAGGCGCTCACGGCGAACGCCAACGAAGGCGATGTCGTGCCGGGCGGCGAGTTGTTCCGCCTCTATGATACCTTCGGCCTGCCGCGCGACCTGATCGAGGAGTTAGTACGGGACCGGGGTTTGCAGGGCGACTGGGCGGGCTACGACGCGGCGTTCCGCCACCAGCAGGAATCCAGCCGGGCGGGCGCGGCCTTCACCCAGGCCGACCGCGCCGACAAAGAGATCTATCAGCAGATCAGCCCGGCGCCCACCGAGTTCCTGGGCTACGATTACAGCGCCCTACGCGCTCCCGCCCATGTGCTGGGTATCGCCGCCAAGGGCCGGCGCCTCGACAGCGCTGAGGCTGGGCAGGAGGTCGAGGTCATTCTCGACCGCACGCCCTTCTATGCGGAAGGCGGCGGCCAGGTGGGCGACACCGGCGTGCTGGAATGGCCGGGCGGGCACATGACCGTGCGCGACACGCGCAAGCCGGTGGGCGGGGTCTTTGTCCACATCGGCGTCATCGACGAGGGCGAGTTGCACACCGGGCAGCAGGTCGAGGCCATCGTGCAGGAGGGCGCGCGCTGGGACATTATGCGCAACCACACCGCCACTCACCTGTTGCACAAAGCTCTGCGCGATGTGCTGGGCACCCATGTGCAGCAGGCCGGTTCGCTGGTGGCGCCCGACCGCCTGCGCTTCGACTTCTCGCACAATGCCTCGATCAGCCGGGAAGACCTGACGCGGATCGAGCAGATCATCAACGAGCAGGTCATCCGCGACTACCCGGTGGACTGGACGGTGATCCCGTACCAGCAGGCGCTGGCGAGCGGGGCCATGGCCCTGTTCAACGAGAAGTACGGCAATGAGGTGCGCGTCGTGCATATCCCTGGCTTCGAGAGCCGGGAACTGTGCGGCGGGACGCATGTCCAGCGCACCGGCCAGATCGGCGCTTGCTTTATCACCAATGAAGCGTCCATCGGTAGCGGCGTGCGCCGCATTGAGTGCGTGACCGGGCGCGGAGCGGTGGCCTGGGTGGAAGGTCGCAATGCCCTGCTGGCCCAGGTCGCGGCAGCGGCGCAAGCCCAGCCGGAGCGCCTGGTGCCGCAGGTCGTCGCCTTGCAGGATCAGTTGAAGGCGGCGCAAAAGCGCATCAGCACCCTGGAGCGCCAGATCGCCACCGGGTCCGCGGGCATGCGCGCCGAGCAGGTGCAGGAAGTCAAGGGCGTGCGCGTACTGACCGCGCGGACCGACGCCGCGAGCGCCGAGAGCCTGCGCGATGCCGCCGATCACCTGCGCGATAAGTTGCAGAGTGGCGTCGTGGTGCTGGGCACCGTGATCGACGGCAAACCGTCGCTGGTGGCGATGGCGACCGCCGACGCGGTCGGGCGCGGCGCCAACGCGGGGCAGTTAGTGAAGCAAGTGGCCGCGGTAGTCGGCGGCGGGGGCGGCGGGAAGCCCGAACTGGGGCAGGCGGGTGGACGTGACGCCACCAAGCTAGACGACGCCCTGGCGACCGTGCCGGAGTTCCTGGCGCGACAACTGAACGGGGCGTAAGGGCGACCACGCTCTTGCAACCGGGCCGGGAGGCGAGCAATGCAGCCGGGTGACTATACGATAGACGTTGGCTTACACGAAGCAACAGGCGATCTGCTCAAGCGGCTGGAAAATGTGCCGCAGGGCGCCAAGGTACGCCTGAATGTCCCCCGCGATGCGATCACCATGCGCTCGCTGGAAGACTATAACACGCTGCGCGATCTCCAGAAGCGCCGGGACTTGCATCTAACGGTGGCCTCGCCCGAATCGACGATCATCGGCCTGGCCCGGATTTACGGCTTTGAAGTCCAGAACCTGAGTCCGCAGAAAAAAGCCTCAGTGCCCGCGGCAGCTCTCGAAGACGAGGCGCTGCCGCAGTGGAACCGGCGCGCGGCCACCGCACCCGATGCCGCGCCACCCGACACAAGCTGGCCGAGCTATGATGCTCCCCTGCCGGCTTCCAACGGCGGTAGCGATGCGGAGACGCGGCCCCAGGCCATTGCCCCCCTGGCGCCGGCCCCGACCGTCCTTCCGGCGCCGGCTGCTCCACCCGCCCCGGCTATTTCCGAGAACGACTGGCTGTTCAACGGCATGACGCCCACGGACACGCAGGATCTGCCGCTGCCCGCGGAAGAAACCGGCCCGCGTACCAGCACCCCACCCGCCGATGTAACGCTGCCCGACGCCGTGCGTTTTGTGCCGGCAGGGCGCGCGCCCGAAGCCGCTCCCGCCGTACCGGCAGGAACCGGCACGGATGACGATCTTGGGGATCTCGATAACTTGAACTTCGACGCGGACGAACTCGACGCGCAATCGGAAGCATATATGCGCGAGATCGCTGATCGCAGTGCCGCCCGCGATAGCGGGCCGCCGCCCGCCCGCCCGGCAGCGGCCCAAGCGCCCACTGCGGGGCGCGACCGTGGTCGCAATGGCGGCACGGCGGCGGCCGGCGGCGCCGCAGGTGGTTTGCTGGCCGGATTCGGGCGGGGGCGGGCACGCAAACCCGCCGCCAACGGGCCAGCCGAGCCCAGCACCCGCACCTTTGTGGACAATACCCAGCCTTCGCGCGGCCCGGCGGTGGTGCTGGGGTCAACGGTGGTGGGTGGGCTGGAGCGCCGCCCGCCGGCCGCTCCGCCCACCGAAGAAGAGCAGGCCGGCGTTAGCGGGAAGCCGGTGGACGGCCACTCCAACGCCCACCTGGGTCCCATTCCCGCGGTAGTCATTGCGCCCCCACCCGATGCTGTGGCGGTGGCCCCGCCGGTGGAGCGGGCCATCCCGGCGCCCCGGCCACGCTTGCGCGAGCGCCCGGCCCGGCCGCAACCGCAAAAGCGCGCGGCGCGGCGCGGGGGCGGACTGCTGGTGCTGCTGGGCGTGTTGCTCATCCTGCTTGCCCTCAGCGCCATTGTCGTCTTCAATATCGGCCCCGCGCTTGCTACGGCGACCGTGCAACTCCAACCGCGCCCCGGCGACGAGTTGGGTGTGGTCCGCGTGACCGTCCCGGTCCTGACGACGGGCAGCGCCGATGCCGGGCGGGCCGGGCTAGCGGCGCCGTCGCTGCAAGTGACGGCCACCACGACGCTGACGACCACCCAGCCGGGCGCCGGGGACACGGTGCGCATGGCGCAGCCGGTGCAGGCGCAGAAAGTGACCGCCGCCGTGGTCTCTGACAAGACGATCCCGACCACCGGCGTCCGCCAGCAGCCGAACAAAGCCGCTGTCGGCACCATCGAGTTCACGAACACAAGCGGCGCCGCCGTGACCGTCCCGGCGAATACGGTGCTGACCGCGCCGAACGGGAAGAAGTTCCACACGACCAATACGATCACCGTCGGAGGCACCAACTTCCTGGGCCGCACCTTCGGCACCGGGCGGGTGGATATCCAGGCCAACGAGCCAGGACCGGACTCCAATGGCTTGCGTGTGGGCGGCAGCTACGGTAGCGCCGTCTTCGCCACGGTCATCCCGCCGGGCGGCGGCGATACCATCCCGGTTAAGACGATTGCCGACAAAGATATCGCCGATCTCCAGGCTGCACTCAAGGCCGATATTGTCGCCCGCGCCAGCCAAGAACTGCTGGGCAAGGTGCCGCCCGCGATGCAACCCATCACCTGCACCATGGCGGCCGCGATCCCGGACACGGCCTACGAAGCCGGCCCGCTGCCCGCGGTGGGGTCGGATGCCGGCGAGATCCGCGGCGTCATGACCGCGACGGTGGATGTCTATGCCTTCGCTCCGGCGGAGGCCGATCATCACGCGGCGCTGGCCGCGCAGGGCGCGGTGCCGACTGACTTGCCGCCGGGCATCGACGCCCAGATCGATCCGGCCAGTATCGATGAGACCGCGCTGACCCTGACCCAGACCAGTGGCTGCGAGGGCGGGCGGGTCGAATACGCGACCGAACTCCACCCGCGCATTCTCTACACGGTGACGGACCCCAAGATCATCCAGGATCAGATCAAGCAGCTTGTGCGCGGCAAGACACCCGAAGAAGCCCGGCAACTCATTGCATCCTCGCCCTGGGGACCGTACATCGATAATGCCGGGGTGCATATCAACCTGGGGGCGAGCCTGTTGAATATGCAGCAGGATACGCTGCCGGAGGCCGTGACCAACATCAACGTGCAGCTTCCCGCGCAGCCGGGGGGCACCGCGACGGGAGGCGGCGGCGACGTGACGCCCACGCCGTCTGTCGCCCCGGCGCCAACCGGCGAACCTAAGTAGGAGGGTCCGGGGCGCGGCAGCTGCCCGCTCCGGGATCGCTAATGCGTATTCTCGCGCTCGACCTCGGCCGCAAGCGCATCGGCGTGGCGGTGAGCGATGAGCTTTGCCTGGTCGCGCGCACGCTGACCACGCTGCAAGCCCGCGGCCGCAACGCCGACGCGGCGGCCATTGCCGCGCTCGTGACCGAGCAGGACGCCGAGCGCGTGATTGTGGGCCTGCCCCTGCACCTGAGCGGGGAGACGGGCGCCCAGGCCGAAAAGGTCCAGAAATTCGGCGCGTACCTCGCCACGCAACTGTCCGTCCCGGTGGAATACTGGGACGAGCGCTACACCACGGTGGAGGCGTCGCGCCTGCTTACCCAGGCGGGGATCCACCCGCGCAAGCAGCGCGACCAGATTGACGCCACCGCCGCCGCCGTGCTGCTGCAAAGCTACCTCGACTCCCACCCGCATCTCCAATCCGGCGCCTTCGGCTCCGCCTAGTAGCGCGTGCCACGTCCCTTGTCACTCTGAGCGCAGTGAAGAGTCTCGTCGCTACCCCGAACGAGACGGAGATTCTGAGCGGAGCGAAGAATGACAAAACCCCGGTAAGGGTTACTTGGCGCCGATCCCTGGCTCTCTCCTGCCATGCCGCGTAGCCCCTCGCGCCCTGGCCCGGCCCCGCCTGGCTCGCAGGGGATTACTCCTTGTCGGGTTTTTGTCGGCTTTTTGGTGGGATCAGATCCGCGCATTCTGTAGTCTAATATACTCAGCACCGTAGTTCCGCGGCCATGACAATGCGTAAGGGAGAAACGATGGTTACGATTGCAGCCCTGCCCAAAGGTTCCCAACCCTATGCCCCCGAAGTCGAAGAATACGCCTATGGGTTGATCGAGGCGGCGAACACGATCCGGCTGCCCGAGTTGTTCGCCGCGCCGCATCCCGATGCCCTCTATCAACTACACGACCGCAACGGCGTCAGCGTGGTGGCCGTCCGCACACCGGGGCTGGCCGAAGAGCAACTGATCAAACTGCTCCGCTATCGCATGGCCCAGTACCTGGTGGTTCATTTCGTCAACCACGCGCAGGTCTACGCCGCCCGCGTGGAGCACGAGCCGGTGGAACTGGTCGCGCCGGGCGATGTGCATGTCATTGCCGGCAATAGCGTGACCGGCGAGATCCTCTGCTATGCCGTGCTGCGTGACGCGCCGCCGGCACGCCCCGGCAGCACGATGCGCGATCAGGATCGGCCGCTCTTTCCTGCCGAGGAACTCTATGGCTGGGGGGTCTTCAACCGCCTGCGGATTTTCCCCGATCTGCTGGTCAGCAAAGTGCGCGAGATCGGGCGCTTCATGAAGAACCAGCAATTGGCCGCCCTCGACGAACTGGGGGCGCGTGGCCCCATCGAGGTGGGCGTGGCGATGTTCCACATCCTGGTCGGCCCGCTACGCATGGAGGTCGATGCCTTTATCGGCGACATCGAAGAGGGCGTGGCCGGACAAAACCTGGCCTTTTTCCACACCCCGATGGTCGTCGTGCACAGCACGCCACCCTACGAGAGCGAGGATTCATACCTCTTCCTGCGCCACCAGTACCGCACGATTTACCCGTTCGCGGCCCTGATCTCCGATCTGCGCGACCCGCTGCGCTCGCGGTTGCCGCAGATCGAGCAGGCATTGGCGCTGCCGGGCAAGCAAGGCGTGCTGGCCCTGGTCGGCCTCAAGCGCGATCTCCAGGCGGGCCGGAGCAGTCTGGCGCCCCCTGACTACCTGGATCCCTTGATCGATTCGGCTCTTCCCCAGCAAGGCATCCCCATGCACGCGCGCCGGGCGATGCTGGATGTGGGTGAGCGCGTGCGCCAGTTCCCGCTGTTCAGCAGGCTGTCCGTGGCCGAGGCCACGGTGCTGGGATCATTCATGGAACGCATCGAGGTGCCGGTTGGGGATGTGATCGTGCGCCGGTGGGAGACCGGCGATAGCCTCTACCTGGTCGAGGAGGGCGAAGCGGTCGCGCAGATTTGCCGGCCCGACGGCAGGCCCGTGGAGTTGGGCGCGATCGGGGCGGGCGATTATTTTGGCGAAATCGCGCTGCTGACCGGCGGCGAACGCACCGCCGACGTGATTGCCTGCACCCCCATGACTCTGCTGAAACTCGGTAGGGAAGCGTATGTTCGCTACCTGCGCCATGTCGCCGAGGTCGATCAGGATCTGGCCCACACGGCCACCCGGCGGGCCACGGCGGTCATCCGCAGCGTGTCCGCCGCCTGATCCAACACGCCGTTACACCCTGGAGTTGGCCAGCGACTCCACTTGCGACTAACCCGATCAATGGTGAGGCCCGGCCCTACGGTCGGGCCTCACCGGCTTTCGCCGGGATCTTTGGCGCTTGCGAGGGACGGAGAAGGGCGCTTTGGGCCGGCAGACGCGCCGGGTGCGGGAATAAAAAGACCCCCGTCCTTTGGGGGACGGGGGTCTTTTTTACGGTTGCATCACCAGCACGCTGGATTTCGCTTGCGCTAGATCTAGCGGAAGTTGCTGGTGATGCCATGCTTACTACTATCCATGGGCATCACCTCCTTATTCCTCTGCGGAAACCTCCCAGGGGGAGGTGCATTGCTTACAACTGAGCTTATTATACCTAATACCAATCAATCTGTCAAGGACCAGGAGTCGGAGACGGAGTCGGTCCGGGGGCGGAGGTCGGGGCGCCTTTCGCCGGGACCGTCAGCACCTGGCCGGCCTGGATCTGGTTTGGGTCGGTGATGTTGTTCAACTTGACCAACTCTTCCACCGTGATGCCGAACTCCTGGGCGATGCCGGAGAGGGTATCGCCCGGCTTGATCGTGTATTTGCCCGTGGCGCCGGGAGCGGCGCTGCCGGGGGCCGGGGCCGTCGTGGGCGGCAGGGCGGTTGGCGACGGCACATGGGTGACATCGAAGTGAACCTGCTCAATCGGCGTATTGGTCGGCTCGCCCGGCCCCGGCGTCGTACTGGGCGGCGGGCCGACGGTGATACTACAGGCACTGATCAAGCTTTGGGCCAGCAGTAAGAGCACAGTGATCCGCCGGGTTGCGGGAGTCAGTATACGTCGTGCGACCGGGCGGGTGGAGGAATTACGGGTTGCCGTTTGCGTCGGTTGGGTCGTTCGGAGCATCGCTATCCTTACCGGCATTGCGCCCCGTGTTCGGCACCGTATTGAAGGTGGCGGGGGGCAGATAGAGCACCTGTCCGATCTGCAACTGGTCACTAGTGAGCCGGTTATAGGTGCGTAAACTAGACGCTGTTGTGCCATACATTGCGGCGATCGTGTCCAGCGTATCGGCGGGACGCACGATGTAGAAAGCCGGGGCCAGGTATGGGGTGATCAAGGCCCCTTGCGCGCCCTGTAAGGGCAACGAGTTGATGAGGGCGCTGGGCGCCGTCGTATTACTGCCGCCGCCCGTGGAGGCCGCGGGCTGGCTCACGGGTTGGGACGCGGCCTGAGAACTCGCCGGAGCCGCCGCTGGAGCCGCCGCGGGGGCGGCAGCGGCAGGGGCCAGCGGCCGGGCGCTGATGCTGATCCCAGAGGAACTGGTGGTGGCGCCGGCGCCGGGGATGGGCAGGCCGATCCGTGACAGGATGCCGGAGCCGGCCGCGCAAACCCCGCTGACCAGCAACACCAGGCCCACCACCCACAGGGCGATATAGGTCAGGCATCCATTGCCTTGGATTGCCGCCAGGGGGCCGCCTTTTTTCCTGCCGCCGCCACCGCCGCCACCGTGTCCTGCCATGGCTTGCTCCTGGTCCTGCCCGCCCGCACGCGAGCAAGTAACCGCCGGCGCAATACGCTGTCCGCCGATGCCGCCGGTCTGTAAAAATCAAAGTAGTGTGCGCACCGCCGTATCGTTCCCTGGCCCATTCGGGTCGGGGCCGCTACGGGTGCTGCCAGGCCACAGTCCCTGAGATGAATCGCCAGTCAGGAATCAGGGGGAACTGCCGGCCAACGGCGCATGTTACAACGCACGCGCGCATGCGTAGTTATGTCTATTCTAGCACAGGGATTCGGGTTTGTAAAGTAGCGCCGCTTTTGGGTATAATCGGGCAACGGTAGCCGTTGGCGATGGGTGGTGAGTGTGTGGCATTGTATATAGAGGTAGCGGTCGACCGCCCGCGCCCGGCGGGCGCGACTGCGGAAGGCGACCTGGGCCTCATCCTCAGCTACCGCATTCCCCCGGAAATGGATGTCCGCCCCGGCCACCTGGTGCTGGTGCCCCTTGGCGGGCGCGTGACCCAGGGCATCGCCGTCGCGACCACGGATACCGCCGCCGTCGCCGCGGACAAAATCCTCGAACTCTTGCGCCTGGTCGATCCCGATCCGGTGCTGACGCCCGACCAACTCGAACTGGGCCGCTGGATCGCGGGCTACTACCGCTGTTCGCTCTACGCCGCCCTGGCCTTGATGTTGCCGCCCGGCGTGAGCAGCCAGGAAGTGGTCACGTTGCACCTGGTGCCCGGTGGGCGGGAGCGCGCGGGTGCCGCCCGGTTGACCGCCCGGCAGGCGCGGGTGCTCGATCTGCTGGCACAAGGGGGCGGAGTCTTGCCCGCTGAGCAGGTGCGCCGCCGCATGGACGGCGGCGATCTCAACGCGGTGGCGCGCCAACTGGAGAAGCGTGGCCTCGTCGAGCGGCGCTCGTCGCTGGTCCGTCCGCGGGTGGGGCCGCGCCATGAGTTGTTCGTCCGCCTGGTGGCCCCGGCCTCAGACGGCACGGCGCCCCGGTTGGGCGCCGTGCAGAGTGCCGCCCTCGATTGGCTGGCCGCGCCGCCCGCAACCGGGAGCAACGGCGCCGCGACCGACGACGGCTGGCGCGCGGCCCGCGCGCTCTACCGCGCGGTAGACGGCGCGGCCCGCGGCACACTGACCCGGCTGGCCGAGCATGGCCTGATCACGCTCGAAGAGCGGGTGGTCTGGCGTGATCCGCTGGCCGGGGTGCGCCCGCCCCCGTATGCGCCGCTGCTGCTGACCGGGCGCCAGGGCCAGGTCTGGGACGCGCTGGCCGGGGCGCTGGAAGGCCGGCGCGCCCGCAGTCCCGGCGCGCCCGCCGCGTCGTACCTGCTGCATGGCGTGACCGGCAGCGGCAAGACGGAGATCTACCTGCGCGCGCTGGGCCTGGCCTTGCGTCTGGGTATGCAGGCTATCGTCCTGGTGCCGGAGATCGCGCTGACCCCGCAGACCATGCACCGCTTCGCCGGGCGCTTTCCAGGCCGCGTGGCCCTGCTCCACTCGCGCCTGGGCGCGGGCGAGCGCTACGATCAGTGGCGCCAGATCCGCGACGGCGGCTTTGATGTCGTCGTCGGGTCGCGCTCTGCCATCTTCGCGCCGCTGCCGCGCCTGGGGCTGATTATCCTCGACGAGGAGCACGAGTGGTCGTATAAGCAGGACAGCTACCCCTACTATCACACGCGCGAAGTAGCGCTCAAGCGAGCCGCGCTCACCGGGTCGGTCGTCGTGCTCGGCAGCGCCACCCCCGATGTGGGGACCTACCACCGCGCCACGCGCCCGGCAGTCACCCCCGATCCGGTGCCCGGCGTGCAGTGGCATTTGCTCAGCCTTCCCGCCCGTGTTGGCCTGGGACGCGGCCCCGACGGCGGCGAAGTGACGACCGAACTGCCGATGCCGCCCGTGCGCGTGGTCGATATGCGCCAGGAGCTACGCGGCGGCAATCGCTCGATCTTCAGCATGGCGCTCCAGCAGGCGCTGGCGGCCACGCTGCGCGCGGGCGAACAGACCATCCTCTTCCTTAACCGGCGGGGCAGTCGCACCTTTATCCTGTGCCGGGCCTGCGGCTATGTGCCGACCTGCCCGCAATGCGACATCCCGCTGGTTTACCACGCCGACATCGACCTGCTGCTCTGCCACCGCTGCGACCTGCACAAGCGCGAGCCGCATCCCTGCCCTCGCTGCGGCTCGCCCAGCATCAAGCGCTTCGGGGCGGGCACTCAGCGGGTCGAGGAGGAGATGCGCCACCTGTTCCCGGATGCGCGCGTGCTGCGCTGGGACCGCGACACCGCCGCGCGCAAGGGCGCTCACGACGATCTGCTCGGCGCCTTCGTCCGCCAGGAGGCCGATGTGCTAGTCGGCACGCAGATGATCGCCAAGGGCCTCGATCTGCCGCTGGTGACGCTCGTCGGCGTGATCAGCGCCGACACAGGTCTGCACCTGCCCGACTTTCGCGCGGGGGAGCGCACGTTCCAACTGCTGACCCAGGTGGCCGGGCGGGCCGGGCGGCGCACAGCAGGCGGCCAGGTGATCGTCCAGACCTACAGCCCCGAACACTACGCCATCCAGGCGGCGGCCCGCCACGATTATCGCTCGTTCTACACCCAGGACATTCGCTTCCGCCTGGCCCACGAGTACCCGCCCTTCAGCCGCATGGCGAAACTGGTCTACAGCGCGTACTCCGAAGCCACCTGCCAGATCGAAGCCAACCGCATGGCCGGCGTAATCCTGGACCTGGCCGCCGGGCTGGCAGACGCGATCGAGGTGCTTGGCCCGGCGCCCTCGTTCATGCACAAGCTGCGCAACCGCTACCGCTG
>JAICKM010000329.1 GCA_025927935.1 Chloroflexia bacterium
CCCTGCGCAATCAGGGCCTGGTGTCCCACGGGCCGGATGCGCCCGCGGTGCCGGCCGCTGCGCCGGCAGCAATGCAGCTAACAGCGGGCGCCGGCTTACCCGGCCAGGTCTGGGCCTCAGCGCAGCCCGCATGGGTTGCGGATATCGCTGAGCAGCAAACCACGCCGGACGCGGCGTTCTTTGCGGACGTGGGCCTGCGCGGCGCCTGCGCCCTGCCCGTCATGCAGGGCGATGCGGTGCTGGGCGTGCTGCAATTCTTAAGCCGCGACGCACAGATGCCCGGCGACGATTTGCTGGAGATGCTGGCCGCGATCCGCCGCCTGCTCGCCCAGTTCACGGCCCGGCTGGCCGTGGAGACCGAGTTGCGCGCCGCGAAAGAGGCCGCCGAGGCGGCGAACCGCGCCAAGAGCGCGGTTCTCGCGCAGATCAGCCAAGAGCTACGCCCATCCATCACGGCGATCATCGGCGACAGCGAACGGTTGCAGGATGCCACCGCCGGCGATGGGCAGGCGCCGATCATCGGCGATCTGCAACGCATCGCGGCATCCGGTAAGCATCTGCTGGCGCTCATTAACGATGCGCGCGACCTTGCGGAGCCGGATGGCACGCCCCAGAATTGAGGACGCATGGCAACAGTTTCCAAAGAGCAGTTGCTCCAGCGGCTGGACGCAATCGGCCAGAGCTTACAGGATCGCGGCACCGCGCTGGCCCTGCTCGGGCTTGGCTCGGTCGGCACCGAACTGGACCGCATCGACGCCTATTCGGATCTTGATTTCTTCGTCGTCGTCCGCGACGGCTACCAGCAGGCGTATATCGACGATCTCGGCTGGCTCAGCGCCGTCTGCCCCATCGCTTACTGCTTCCGCAACAGTCCGCACGGCTATAAGCTACTGTTCGCCGACGGCATCTATGCGGAGTTCGCCGTCTTCACGGCGGCGGAGTTGGCGCAGATGGAGTTTCCCACCGGGCGCATCGTGTGGAAGGCCGCGGATGTAGACGAGGCGATCCGGCTGCCCAGGCGCGACCCCGGCTCCCGCGCCGCGCGCCCGGTGGAGGAACTACTCGGCGAGGCGCTGACCAACCTCTATGTCGGCCTGGGGCGCTATCACCGAGGCGAGCGCCTCACCGCAATGCGCTTTATCCAGGGCTACGCGGTGGACCGGATTCTGGAACTGGCGCCCTATATCGAAGCCGAGCATCCGGCATACCGTGATCCCTTCGGCGCCGAACGGCGCTTCGAGCAGCGCTTCCCCCCCGTCGCGCAGGAGTTGCCGCGCTTTCTGCAAGGCTACGACCGCTCTCCCGAATCGGCGGCGGCTATCCTGGCCTTCCTCGAACGGCACTGGCCGGTGGACGCGGCTATCAAACAGGCGATTGTGGATTTGTTGCCCACCCACCTGGGCGGGGACAGCCCGGCTAACAACGTTCGGTAGTTTGCTAACGGGATATGTCACTTTGCGCGCAGCATCCTTGTCTTGCCGGCCAAACGACGAGACTCTTCGCTGCGCTCAGAGTGACAGGCCAAGGGGAATCGGTCATTCTGAGCGTAGCGCAGCATCTCCGTCTTGTGGGCCGGCACCCCGGCAATGCGGGGCGAGTGCGACGGGAGCGGACCGTCCGGCTCCGGTTCCCGCGTTGCTTCCCCCTGGATAGGCGCCGGTCGAATCCGTATTCTTCTTCTGTGTATTCTTAACGGAGTATTCTTTGTAGGACATACATGTCCGCTCCGGATAGGACATGTATGTCCGCTCCGGATGGGACATACATGTCCGCTCAGTCGAGGGATGGGACAGCAGTGTCCTATCCGGATGGGACATACATGTCCGGTCAGCCCACCGGGTTTCCCGCCCGCGCAACACCGGCGCACGCTGCGCGTCGCGGTCGAGTCCGCTATGGGCACGCGGCTTGCTGACTTATACCCTTGCGGTGTATAACTGAGCAATACCTGAATTATCTAAACACCGGAAAGAGGATCGTATTATGTCAAGTGCTGCCGCAGGCACCGGCGCGGTGATGATCGTTAGCGAGGTCCGCGGTTGAGTCGCCGCGGCTTTCATTCCAACCCCTACAGCACGGAACCGCTCCGCGGGCGCAAACTCTGGCGCTACGGCGACTGGGGCAACGCGGGCGAACATATCGGGCGCCACTGGGAGGCCGTCGCCACCCCCATTTTACGCGATGCCATCGGCCAACCCCGCCCGCCTATCCATCCCGGCGACCCGGCCTATACGCCGCGCGTGCTGATCAGCATTGTGGCCGACCCGGATCTAGCCTCTGAGGTACAACTCTCCGGCCTGGCCCATGCCGACAGCCTGATCCTCGGCTTTGACGCGGCGGGCCGCGTGGTGGCCGAGCCGGCGGACTTCAAGTGGTCGCTGGAAACCGCCGAGAGCCGGCAGGTGTCGGCGACCGGGCTGGCGCGCGTGCTCAACGCCGGGCTGCCGCTGCTGGAAGCGGCCATCGTGGCCGCGCTGGGCGAATTAGCCGCCCTGGCCGGGGTGACGCAGCCCGATCTCGAACTGGTCAGCGGCAGCGTGGGCGTGCCCGCGCGGGCGCCGGAGGAAGCGAGCGCCCCGGCGGACGAGGTGCCGGAAGAAGATGCCCCCAGCGGCATCGATCTGGTCGAGGATCTGGAGGAGCGCCAGTACGCCGTGGTCACGCGCGACGGCCTCTTCTTCGCGCCGCGCAACCAGGCCAACCAGCGCTTCCTGCACGGCGACTGGAACGGGCGCAAGGCCGATCCGCTGACCGACGATCAGGTCTGGTTCCAGGACTTCGACCCGGTGGAGTTTTTCAGCCCGCTGCCCGGCTGGGATGTCGCCGGGCTGCTGGCCGGGTATGACCGCAGCGCGGGGCAACTGAGCACGCCCGACGGCGCGGAGCGCTATTATCGCCTGGGCGCCGGCACGCGGGGCGCGTTGATCCGCTGGCATACGTCGATCTTCAGCACGGTTCCGGCGGATATCGATGTGCCCGCCGAGTTGGAGTCGCTGCGCCGCGCCCAGCACCTGTGGAACAGCACCGACATTTCGCTCTACCTCGACCGCATGATGAACGTGCGCGCCGAACGAGAGAGCGCACTCACCGAGTGGCTGCGCGAGATCTACGGTTGGAGCCGCTTCCGCAACGATCTGGGCCGCGCGGGCGTCAATCCCGCCGAACTGGAGTCGAAGGCCGGCAAGCGCCGCTGGGGCTTCGTCTTCGGCGCCATCCAGAAGGCGGTGCGCTCACGGGTGTGCAGCGACGGGCTGCTGCTCGTGGATGACGGCCAGAGCGATATGGAAGCGCTGGAAAATCTTCAGAAGCGCGGCGCCGAGTTTTACGGCATGGCTACCGCCGTCGCCAAGCACACGATCACGGCGGCGGTGGCCGAGCGCGAACCGAAGGCCACCTGATGCCGCGATAAGGACCCTATGCCTCATCATCCTGCCCATAACGTCCCGCCGCGGCCCACCGGTGAGGAAGCGCCTGCCTCTAAAGAGGCACCGCCGCTGCCTGTTCAGCCGGGGCAAACGATGCTGTTCTTCGGCGACAGCATCACGGCGGCCACGCCGGGCTACCTGGACGTGCTGCAACAGGTGCTGAGCCACAGCCGCCCCGATCTCGGCTTACGCCTGATAAACGCCGGCATACCGGGCAACACCATCCGCGACCTGGCCGCCCGGCTCGACCGCGATGTGCTGGCCCGGCGCCCCGATTGGGTCGTGATCTGCATCGGCACCAATGACTACTTCGGCGCGGCCCGCGGGCCGGGCGGCGTGCCCCTGGCCGAGTTCGAGACCGGCTACCGCGCCCTCGTCGAACGCTTACAGCGCGCCGGTTTGGATCCCGTGCTGCTGACCATCCCGGTCATCGGCAGCGACGAGGAAGACTCGCCCATCCCCGATCCACGCGCCTACAACGCGGCGATCAAAGCACTGGCGCAGGGCGCGGGCTTGCGCCTGGTGGACGTGCATCGCGCGTTCTACGCCGTCTACGAACGGGCCGCGCAATACAAGCAAATCATCAGCCTCAGCACCGACGGTATCCACCCCAACAGCCAGGGGCACGCGCTCATCGCACGCACCCTGGTGCAACAACTCGGCCTGCTGCGGAAGTAACCGGCCCGGCCCCCCGGCGATAGAATAAGAGGGCAGCACCGCCGCGTAGCTATTCGCGCGTGCCGGCCCGACCCCGCAACTCCCAATCTCTACGCGGATGCGAGTTGCGCGATCCGGCTGCGCGCCCCACTCCGTACAACGGGAGGGCGGGGATGAGCGTCGAACAGGATCGGCTCGTCATGGACGGCGCCGCGTGGCGGCACTGGGGACCCTACCTCAGCGAGCGGGCCTGGGGCACCGTGCGCGAGGACTACAGCGGCGACGGCGCCGCCTGGGATTACCTGCCACACGATGCGGCCCGCTCCCGCGCCTATCGCTGGAACGAGGATGGGCTGGCCGGGATCAGCGACGATAAGGGCCGCATGTGCTTTGCTCTGGCGCTGTGGAACGGCCAGGACCCCATTCTGAAGGAGCGGCTTTACGGCTTCACCGGTTCGCAAGGCAACCACGGCGAAGACGTGAAGGAAGTTTACTTCTATCTCGACAGCACCCCCACCCACAGCTACATGCGGATGCTCTACAAGTATCCGCAACGCGCCTTCCCCTACGAGCAACTGATCGCCGAGAACGCGCGGCGCACCCGGCAAGACGGGGAGTATGAACTGATCGACACGGGTGTCTTCGCCGGGAATCGCTATTTTGACCTGTTCGTGGAATACGCCAAGGCCGGGCCGGAAGATATCCTCATCCGCATCAGCGCGGTTAATCGCGGCCCTGACCCTGCCCCGCTGCACCTGCTGCCCACACTGTGGTTCCGCAACACCTGGGCCTGGGGCCAGGACACGCGCCGCCCCACGCTGCGTATCGACGCCGCGGTTACGGGCAACGGCGCGGGGCAGGTCGCCTGCATTGCCGCCAATCATCCTATCCTGGGCGAATACCAGCTCTACTGCGAAGCCGCCGACGATCTGCTGTTCACCGAAAACGACACCAACCTGCAACGGCTCTACAACGTCCCCAACCCCACCCCCTATGTCAAGGACGCCTTCGACCGCTACCTGGTGCAGGGCGAGCAGACGGCGGTCAATCCAATGCGCGTGGGGACGAAGGCGGCGGCGCTTTGCAGCCGGACGATCCCTCCCGGCGCCACGGCCACCATCCGCTTACGGCTGACCCGCGTGGGCGAAGCCGAGATGTCCGCGCCCTTCGGCGACTTCAACCACCTGTTCGATCTGCGCCAGGGCGAGGCCGATGCCTTTTACGCCGCTATCCAGCCGCCGGATCTGGATGACGACAGCCGCCGGGTACAACGCCAGGCCCTGGCCGGGATGCTCTGGAGCAAGCAGTTTTACCACTATATCGTGGACCTCTGGCTCAAAGGCGACGCCGCCCAGCCGGCGCCCCCGCCTGGCCGCCTCCATGGGCGCAACCACGAGTGGCGGCATCTCTACAACGAGCGGGTGATGTCGATGCCCGACAAATGGGAGTACCCCTGGTACGCCGCCTGGGACCTGGCATTCCATTGCATTCCGCTGGCCCTGGTCGACAGCGACTTCGCCAAGAGCCAGCTTGATCTGTTGATGCGCGAGTGGTACATGCATCCCAACGGCGCGCTCCCGGCCTACGAGTGGGCGTTCGGCGACGTGAACCCGCCGGTGCTGGCCTGGGCCGCCTGGCGCGTCTATAAGATCGACCAGAAGCAGCGCGGCTATGCCGACCGCGCGTTCCTGGAACGCATCTTCCACAAGCTACTACTCAATTTTACCTGGTGGGTGAACCGAAAAGATGCCACCGGGAACAACGTCTTCGAGGGCGGATTCCTGGGCCTGGATAATATCGGCGTGTTCGACCGCGGCGCGCCCCTGCCCACCGGCGGCTTCATCGAGCAGAGCGACGGCACCAGTTGGATGGGCATGTTCAGCCTGAACATGATGACCATCGCGCTGGAACTGGCGCTGGGCGACCCGGTCTACGAAGACATCGCCACCAAGTTCTTCGAGCACTTCCTGTTTATCGCGGCGGCCATGAACAACATCGGCGGCGAGGGCATCGCGCTGTGGGACGAGCAAGACGAGTTCTTCTACGATGTGCTGCGCCTGCCCGACGACAACACCTTCCCGTTGCGCGTGCGGTCGCTGGTCGGGCTGATCCCGCTGTGCGCCGTGGAGACGGTGGAGCCGCGGGTGCTGGATGCCCTGCCGGGCTTTAAGGAGCGCCTGGTCTGGTTCCTGACCAACCGGCCCGACCTGACGGCGCTCGTCTCCCACTGGCAGGAGCCAGGCGCGGGCGAGCGGCATCTGCTGGCCCTGGTGCGCGGCCACCGCATGAAGCGCCTGCTCAAGCGTATGCTGGACCCGGCGGAGTTCCTCAGTCCGTATGGGGTGCGCTCGTTGAGCAAGTACCACGCCGATCAGCCCTATGTACTGACTGTCGATGGGACCGATTACACGGTGCGCTACGAGCCGGCGGAGTCGCGTACGGAGATCTTCGGCGGCAACTCGAACTGGCGCGGGCCGGTCTGGTTCCCGATCAACTATCTGCTGATCGAATCGATCCAGAAGTTCCACCACTACTACGGCGACGATTTCCTGGTGGAATGCCCGACCGGATCGGGCCACTATCTCACACTACAGGCCATCGCCGCCGAGCTATCCCGGCGTCTGATTAGCCTGTTCACGCGAGACGCCGCCGGCCGCCGCCCCTTCAACGGGGACAATGGGCTGTTGCAGACCGACCCATACTGGCGGGATCACCTGCTGTTCCACGAATTCTTCCACGGCGATAGCGGGCAGGGCCTGGGCGCCGGGCACCAGACGGGCTGGACCGGGCTGGTCGCCAAGCTCATCCAACAGCAGAGCAGCCCGGCGCTGCCCGGCGATATGGGCATCACCCTGCCCGGTCATCCGCAGGAGCGGCGGGGTCGCCGCAAGATGCCGGAGCGCCGCTGACGCCCGTCGCCGCTGACCGGCCAGGGCGGCGCGACCCCGCCTCAGGCGGGGGCACCCACATGGCCGGCAATGAAATCGAGCACCCGCCGCCAGGCATCGCTGGACTCCTGGGCAAAGTCGGTGGCGCGCCGGTCGAAGAAGCTGTGCGGCGCGCCGGGATAGCTGATGATCTCGTGCTCGACGCCCGCTTTGTCCAGTTGCCGGTCGAGAGCCTGCACATCCTCCGGCGGGATGCCCTGGTCGGCCCCGCCGAACAGCCCCAGGACCGGATACTTGACACGATCCGCCTGCTCCAGCACGGTGCCCCCTTCGCCGATGTTGCGACTCAGGCCGGCGTAAAAGGCGATCAGGCCGGCAAAGCCGAAATCCTGGGCACCCGCCAGCAGGACCAGGCTGCCGCCGCGGCAAAACCCGACCAGGAAGGTCCGATTGCCGGGGCCGGCCCCTGCCCGCAGATAATCGAGCGCGGCGCGGGTATCGGCGAAGACGTGGGGCAGTTCCATCTGCTGCACATGGGGCATAAACTCGAAAGGCTCCTCGCGGCTGGTCAGCCCGGCCGTGCGGCCAA
>JAICKM010000699.1 GCA_025927935.1 Chloroflexia bacterium
CCCGACCACCCGGAGTTCCAGCCGCGCCCGGAAACCGGCTCCAGCCCGGCCCTGATCCCGCTACTGGCTCTAACCGAAGACGAGTTCCGGGTGCGCTTTCGCGACAGCCCCATCCGCCGCGCCAAGTGGGCCGGGCTGCGCCGCAACGTCTGCGTCGCCCTCGGCAACCTCGGCGACCCCATCGCTGTTCCCGCCCTCGTTGCCGTGCTGCACGAAGAACCGCCCCTGGTCCGCGGCCATGCCGCCTGGGCGCTGGGGCACATCGGCGGCGCCGATGCCCGGACCGCCCTCCAGGCACGCGCCGCCGTCGAACCCGACGCCTGGGTGCGTGAAGAGCTTGATCTGGCGCTCGCCGCTATATAGCACCCGGTTTCCCTACCCCTCGCTCTCCGCGGCTAGCCGGATGCCGGTCAGCCCGCCGGCGCGCACCTGGGCCAGCAGCGCCTGCGTCTCCGGAGCCAGCGCGGCTTGCAGATCCTCGTCCAGATCGCCCAGCACCCGCGCCAGCCCGATGCTGTTGCGGATGTAGCGCGCCGCCAGCCCGACGAGCAACTGCTGGCGGCTGCCGACCAGTTGGGCTTGCGCGCCCGCGGTGATCTCCCCGGTCAGCACCTCGGCCTCATCGGCCACGATCACCAGCCAGCGCCCATCTCCCTGCGGCGTGCCGCCACCGCGACACACATCGCCCCGGCACGCGCCGCACTCCTCCGGGCAGGCGCGCAAGCAGAGGGTGCTCACCGCCACCCCCCGCTCCACCGCCCCGGCGACAGCCCCGCTCAGCGCGTGCGCCTCCTCCGGCCAGGTCGCCAGCAGCAGCTGCTCCTGCGCCCCGCCGATGATCGCCCGCGCCCGCTCAAGCAACGCCGCGTAGCCCTCGGCGTTCCAGACCTGCGCGTGCTGCGCCGGCTTGCTGATCTCGCTGAGCGATCCGCGCGCCGCGTTTAGCACCTCCTCGAAATGCCCGCCCAGCCGGCGGGTGAGTTCGTCGGGGGGCACCGGCGCGAACCGGGTCCCCGACGGCGTGTCCACCCGCACGACCGCGGCGCGCTCCTCCAGCTTTTGCAACACCGCGTAGACATTGGCCCGCGGCAAACCGGAACTCTTCGCCAGTTCATAGCCGTTGAGCGGGTTGCGTTCGAGCAGCGCCACATAGGCGCGGGCTTCGTACTCACTGAATCCCAGTTGCTGCATCAAGGCTATCGGTTCGCTCATCTGTGTCTCCTTGTGGCCGCGCTCGCCGGCTGCACACGCGCCCCTGGCGCTATTGCTGGACCGGCAACCGGCCCTGCAAGTCGTCCGCCGTGAATGGCCCCGGTTCAGCCAGCAGCTTGCGCGCCGCGCCCACCTGCTCCCAGACGTTCCACAGCAGCACGCCCCGGACCCGCCCGTCGTGCAGATAATAGATCACGCCCTCACGGTACGGTTCCTTCCAGTCGGCCAACGTCTCCAGGCGCGAGTCCAGATCGCCCACGGCTTCGTAGCCGAGATCGAACAGGTCGGAATAGAAGAAAGGCTGGGTGCGGTAGGGCTTCTCGTCGCCGGCCATCGCCCGGCCGGCTCGCTTGCCCATCTGCACGGCGTTGTTCTCATGCTCGACCCGCCGCCGGCCAAAGATGGCGTCCGGGTAGCGGGCCACGTCGCCCGCGGCGTAGATCGCCGGGGTGCTCGTCCGCAGGTATTCATCCACCAGGATGCCGTCGTCCACGCGCAGTCCGGCGGCCTGGGCCAGATCGACGTTCGGCTGCATGCCGATGCCCGCCACCACGCCATCCACGTCGAACGTCTGCCCATCCTTTGTATGTACCCGGTAGCCATTGCCTTCCGGCGTCACGTCGGTCACGCTCGCGCCTGCCTGGACATCCACCCCATGCTCTCGGTAGTAGTCGTTCAGGAATTGCGCCAAGTCGGCTGGGTAGACACGCGCGCCGATAGCCGCCTCGGGAAACAGCAGCACCACCTGCTTGCCGGCCATGGTCAGGGCCGCGGCGATCTCGCTGCCGATGAAGCCGCCGCCGATAACGGCGAACCGCTGGCCGGTCTCAGTTAGTTCTCGTAACCGGCGATAATCGGCCAGCGTGCGATAATAGATGATATTATCCCCGCCGAAGGGCAGCCGGCGCGGCGTGCCGCCCGTTGCCAGCAGCAGTTTGTCGTAGGTGTAGGCCGTCCCCGTATCGTCCGTGACCTGCCGGGCTTGCGGGTCGAGCGTGCGGGCGGTGCGGCCCAGGTGCAACGTGGCGTTCGAGTCTGCCGGGCCGGCCCAGATGTCATCCAGGGATGTGTCGCCCTTCCACAGTCCCTTGGACAGCGGCGGGCGGTTATACGGCCGGTTTGCATCGGCGCTGATCAGCCCGATAGTGCCGTCCTGGTCGACGGCGCGGATGCCTTCGATAGCCGCGGCCGCGGTCATGCCGCCGCCGATCAGCAGATAGTTGTAATGGGTCATCGCTGTATCCCTCCTTGTGTGTGCTGAAGCCGATCGATTACCGGCGGACCGCTACGCACATACTCCCACATGGCCGCCGGCGGCGTATCGTCGGCGAACGACACGAGCCACCACGTTACCCCGGCCCGCGCATAGGCGCGGAGCGTATCCTCCGCCGGGTGGGCGAGCGGTACCGCCTCGTGCGTATGCACGATGTCGAAGTGGGCCATATCCGCGCCCTGCTCCGTCAGAAAGGCGCGGATGGCGTCGTAGTCGCCCGGCGTCAACTCGCCCTCGATGGCGTTGGGAAAGACTCCGTTCCAGGCGGCGGCCCGCCGGAACGGGCGCTTGTGCGGCCAGCGCCCCGCCACCCAGATCGGGATGCCCGGTTGCTGGACGGGCGTGGGCAGAAACTGGGTGGCGCCGATGTGGTAGTACGTGCCCTCGAAGCGGAAAGGCTGCCCGCTCCACAGGCCATGCAGCACGGCCAGGCTCTCGTCCAGCATTCCGCCAAGCTGGGCTGGCGAGGGGGCCGGCCCGAAGGTGCTGTACTCGCGCCAGCGGTCGTCGCCGCTGCCCACGCCCAGGACCAACCGCCCCCGCGACAGGTGATCGAGCGTCACGGCTTCGCGGGCCAGCTTGCCCAGGTGGCGGCGGGGCAGCGCTGTCACCAGCGGCCCCAGCCGGATGCGCTCGGTCCGCGCGGCGATGGCGGCCAGCGTGATCCAGGTATCGGCCACCGGCACCACCCGCTCGAACAGCAGGTTGTCCGAGAGGAAGAACCCATCCCAGCCGGCGTCTTCCGCCTCGCGGGCCAACTGTGCCGTCGCGTGCGGATCCGCGAACGCCGCGGCGTTCGCCGCGTAGATTCCGAAAAACATGCCGGACCCCCCTGGCTGCTTAGCGCGGCAGCCCACTGGCGGTGAAGAACTCGGCGCGCAGGGCCGGGTTGTCCTCGTATTCGCCCCGCCAGAACGTCGTCCGCGTCACGGCGGCGGTCTCCTGTACGCCACGCATCTGCGTGCAGAGATGCTGCGCCTCCAGGTATACCGCCACGCCGTGCGGCGCCAGCAGCGTCACCAGGGTATCGGCGATCTGCTGGCCGATGCGCTCCTGCACACTGAAGCGGCGGGCATACAGGCGCACCAGGCGCGTCAACTTGGAGATGCCGATGATGCCCTCGTGCGCGATATAGCCGACGTATGCCTGGCCGTAGAACGGCAGGGCATGGTGTTCGCACAGCGCGTAGAACGGAATCGGCCCCTCGACCACCTGGCTGAGCCGGCAATCGGGGCCGCCCCGGCACTCGGTGGAGAACACCGTGAGCAGCTTGGGGTCGCCCTCATAGCCGCTGGTGGCGTCGAGCAG
>JAICKM010000059.1 GCA_025927935.1 Chloroflexia bacterium
CAGGTGGTGGGCACGATGCGCGAGATCGCGGCGGTGACGCGGCAAGCGGCGACGAGCAGCGAGCAGGCATCGCGGGCGGCGACCGAACTCAGCGACATCGCCCAGGAGTTGCGCACCGTCTCCACCGGCTTTCGTGTCGACCACGAGGGCGACGATACGCCGCCGGCTGATTCGGAGCCACGCCGCGCTGCACCCCGGCTCGTCGCCGGTGAAGGTGCCGCTTGATGACTCTGACCCAGGCGCCGCACGAAGGTGCGCGAAATGGAGCGCACCGCGCTGCCGAGCGCGTCATCGATGTCCTGGTGGTTGCGGTGGCCGATCCGGTCGCCGGCCAGGCACAGCGCTATGGTTTGCTTGTCAGCCAGGTCCATAGTATAGTACGCCTGGGTGAGGGCGAGATCGGCAGCCGGGCGCGCAAAGCCGGCAGCGGCTGGGAGATGGTCTACGAAGGCGCGTGGATCCCGCTGATCCATCTGCGGCACTGCCTTGGCATTGCCGACCGGCGCACCGGCAGCAATGCCGAGCGGATGTTTGCCCACCGGGGATCGGTGCGTATCCTGGTGGTGCGGTGCGGCGAGCCGGCCACGCCCGCGCCGCCCGACCTCGCCTCCACGGTATACGTCGGACTCGTGGTCGACGAGGTACATGAAATCATGAGTTGCCCATTGGCGCAACTGTTGCCCTTCCCGCGCTGGGTGGTACGCGACCTCCCGGCGACCACGGTCTGGGCAGCACTACCGAGAGACGATTCATCCCTGCTGCTGCTCCTCGACGGAGTCGCCCTCGCGGCGCAGCAGTACCAGCGGTAAGGCAGGAACATGGACGATACACGCACGGCGCTCCTCGGCAAGTTTCGCGAAGAGGTGGACACCCACCTCCTGCGACTGTCCCAGGGCGTCGTCGCGCTGGAGCAGGATCCCGGCAACACCGGCCTACTAAAAGAGGTCTTCCGCTCGGCGCACACCATCAAGGGCGCGGCCAAAATGATGGGCTTCGCCGAAATCACGCGCATCACGCACGAGATGGAATCGGTGCTGGGCGTCATGCGCGATGGGCAACTGCAACTGACGAGTGATATCAGCGACCTGCTCTTCGAGGGGGTCGATGCGATTACCCTGCTCACACAATTGCAGACCAGTCCCGGCGACACGCAACTGGCTGAAGCGCTGGCCGAGATGAACCCGGATCAACTGGTGGCCCGCCTCAAGGCCATTGCCGACGGCGCCGCACCCGCTGGGGCGCCGTCGGCCTCTAAAGAGGCATCGCCCGCGTTGCCCCCCGCGCTCAGCATGGGGAACGGCACCACCGCCGCCCTGGATCACGCGGAAGCCGCGCCGAGTGTTACCGCCATTGAGATGGGATCGGTGGGCCGGGGCGACGCCCATGCGGCCCGCCCGGACCTGAGCGGATTTAAACCGGGCGAAGACAGCGTGCGGGTGCGGGTGCAGAAGCTGGATAGCCTGATGAACCTCAGCGGCGAGATGGTCATCACGAAGATGCAGCACGAGGCCATCGCCGCGCACATCCGCACGCTGCTCGAATTGGAACGCAACCGGGCGCGCTTCCTCGCCGACATGCGCGATCGGGTGGAACGCTCCTGGGGCATGATCAACCAGGTCGATATGGAAGAGGCGCTGGATCAGTTGCATGATCTCGACACCGCGATTGACGATCAGACGGGGTCGGCCTTGCGCGAGTTCCAGGAGTATGCCGGGCGCCTGAACAGCATCGCCGATGAGCTACAAGATACCGTGCTGAGCGTGCGAATGCTGCCGATTGACACCATTTTCTCCACCTTCCCGCGCGCAGTGCGCGACTTTAAGCGTGAAAGCGGCAAGGATGTCGAGGTGCTGGTACGCGGTAGTGAAACCGAGCTGGACAAACAGATCCTGGAGTCACTTGGCGATCCGCTAATCCACCTGCTGCGCAACGCGCTCGACCACGGGATTGAATCGCCTGCCCAGCGCCGTGCGGCGGGCAAACCGACCCAGGGCCTGGTCACGGTGCATGCCTACGCGCAGGGCACCCAGGTGCTGATCGAAGTTAGCGACGACGGCGCGGGGATGGATCCGGCGGCGATTCGACGTCTGGCCGTGCACAAGAACTTTATCACCCGCCTGGACGCTGAGAAGCTGAGCGATGAAGAAAGCCTGAATCTTATTTTCTATCCGGGCTTCAGCACGGCCACCATCATCACCGACGTTTCGGGGCGCGGCGTCGGCATGGACGTCGTCAAGAGCACCGTTGAGCGCATGAACGGCACGGTGAGCATCGAGTCCCAGTTGGGCACGGGCACCCGCGTGACGCTGCGCCTGCCGCTGACGTTAGCGACCATGCAGGCATTGCTGGTGCGGGTGGGCACCCAGGTCTTTGTCGTGCCCAGCCACACCATCGAGGGCGGCATGGAGTACATCGGCCTGGAGGACATCTTCATGGTCGAGGGTCACGAGGTGGTGCGCCTCAAAGGGCGGAGCATGCCACTCGTGCGGCTGGCCGACCTGCTGGACCTGCGCCGGGTGGAAAACGGCACCTGGCTCAAAGACACCGGGCTGCAACACTTGCTGTATAGCCCCAGCGCCGCGCTGCACAACGGCAACGGCGCCCATGATGGGGTGGAAGAGGACCTAAGCCTGAACTTCCGCGCGCCGGCCCTTGGTACCGGCATCCGGCTGGAAAATAAGCTGCCCGGCGTGATCGTCGGCAGCGGGGATCGCCAGGCTTGCTTCCTGGTCGATGAACTCATCGATGAGCTTGACGTGGTGGTCAAGAACCTGGGGCCGTTACTGGGCAAAGTCGATACGGCGATTGGGGCGACCATCCTCGGCAATGGCCGGGTGGTGGTCATCCTTGATATGCCGAGTCTGCTCGCCGAGGCCCGCAACCGCAGCACGCGCGGGCAACTTGGGCGCGCCTGGCAGGTCGCCAAAGCAGCCAAGAAACCGTGCATCCTGGTGGTCGACGACTCGATCACCACGCGGGAGTTGGAGAAGAGCATCCTGGAAAACGCCGGGTATGAGGTTGAGATCGCCATGGATGGGCTGGAGGCGCTGGGGAAACTGGAGCAGCAACTCCAGGCCGGCGAGCAACGCTACGATCTGGTCATTGCCGACATCGAGATGCCGCGCATGGACGGCCTGGAGCTGACGCAACGGGTGAAGACGCACCAGCAGGATATGCTGCGCAATACGCCGGTGATTATCGTGTCGTCGCTGGCGAGTGATGCCTATAAGCAGCGAGGCATTGAGGTCGGCGCGCAGGCGTATATCACCAAGGGACAATTCGATCAGAGCCATCTACTTGAGACTATCGATTTGTTGATACACTAGGATCGCGTGAAGGTGGCCCGCCCCGCGCCGCACCGGCAGGCGGATCTACTTCCAGCGACCCAGGGATGAGGATCATCAGCATGGAAAAACGCAGGATATTAGTGGTCGACGACAGCGCCCTGGTGGCGGAGGCCGTCAAAGCCAAGCTCGAAGCCAGCAACTACGATGTCGCGGTGGCGCACAGCGGCGAGGAGGCGCTCGAAAAAGTCCACGAGAGCCTGCCCGATCTGATGATATTGGACGTGTATATGCCCGGCATCGATGGGTTCGAGGTCTGCCGCCGCTTGCGCGAAGACCCGGCCACGCAATCGCTGCCGATTGTGATGCTCAGTTCGCGCGGCAATATCAAGGAGAAGTTGGCCGGGTTCCGGGCCGGCGCCGACGATTATCTGGTCAAGGAATTTGATCTGCTGGATCTGCCCTACCGCGTGCGCCTGGTGTTCCGGCTGCGCGGGCTTGAAACCGATCGTAACTAACCGATCCCCATGAGCCAGCCCATCCGCGTCCTGATTGTCGAAGACTCACCGCTGGCGAGTGAGATCCTAACCGCCATCCTGCAAAGCGACCCGGAGATCGAAGTCGTCGGCGTGGCCCGCAACGGCGTTGAGGCGCTGGAACAGGTGCCGCTGCTCAAACCGGACCTGATCACGATGGATGTCTGGATGCCGCGGATGGACGGATTTGCCACGGTGGAGCGGCTGATGGCCTACCACCCGACGCCGATCCTGGTCATCACCTCGTCCCTGGCCCGTAGCGATGTCGATATCAGCCTCACCATGCTGGCCGCCGGCGCCCTCGACGTCATCGAGAAGCCGTCGCGCGGGGATGAGGCCACCTGGGCGCGCTCGACGAAGGCGCTGGTGCAAAAGGTCAAGACGCTGGCCCGCGTGCGCGTGGTCACGCACCTCAAGGGCCGCCGGCCGGGCACGAACCCGGCCCTGGGCGGCGGCGCCGGCACACCGCCGAGCGGGGCGCGGCCCCCGCTCATCACGCCGCGCCCCCCGCCCGCCTCCGTCACGCCGCCGGCCCGACCGCCGGATCGCCCGCTGCCACCGATTCGCCACACGGACCCCGAAACGCTGGCCCAGCGCATGGCCGCGCGGCGCCGCACCGGCACCGAGCCGCTGCTGGTGCTGCCCCCGCATCCCGCGCCGGGTTCCGGCCACCGCTATGAGTTGGTGGCGATTGCCTCGTCGACCGGCGGCCCCCAGGCCCTGCTCAAAGTGCTGCGCGGGCTGCCGCCCACGTTCACCACCCCCATTGTCATTGTGCAGCATATTGCGGCGGGCTTCACCCAGGGCCTGGCCGACTGGCTGGGCCGCGAGGCGGCGCGGTCCGTGCGCCTGGCTGTCGTCGGCGAGCGCCCGGTGCCGAACACCGTGCTGCTGGCCCCCGATCAACTCCATATGACCATTGGGCCGGATGGTCGCATCGCGCTGAACGACGGAATGCCGCGCGAGATCCGCCCTTCCGCCGATGTCACCATGCGCTCGCTGGCGCCCACCTATCGGGACCGCGCCATTGGCGTCATCCTGACCGGCATGGGCCGCGACGGCGCCGATGGCCTGCGCGCCATGCGCCTCGCGGGCGCCTACACGATTGCCCAGGACGAAGCCAGTTCCATTATCTTCGGCATGCCGCGCGCCGCCATCGCGCTGGGGATTATCGACGAGGTGCTTGCCCTGGACGCCATCCCCGGCCGCCTGGCCGCGCTGGTCGGAGGCTAGGGCCGTGGAGCCGAAATACACGCTCAGCCCCGACCTGTTCGAGCGCGTGCGCGGCTTACTGGGCCAGGCCGCCGGGCTGCATTTCGACCCAAGCCGCCTCAACACTCTGCAATCGCACCTGCGCGACCGGGCGCGTGCTCGCCACCTGGACAGCCTGGAAGACTATTACCGCATGATCACCGATCCGGTCGCGGGCCGCGAGGAACTACGCAAGCTGGTCGAGTCGGTCACCATCCACGAGACCAGCTTCTTTCGCAACCACGAGCACTACCACGCTCTGCGCGACATGGTGCTGCCCGACATCGCCCGGCGTAACGCCGCGGAACGGCGCATCCGCATCTGGAGCGCCGGGTGCTCGACGGGCGAGGAGCCGTATTCGCTGGCGATTGCCTGCCTGGAACAGCCCGAACTCGCCGGCTGGCAGATCACGATTGAGGCGAGCGACCTGAGCGAGCGAGTGCTGGCATTTGCCCGCCGCGGCATTTACCGGGCCGCATCGCTGCGCTATATCGAAGGCGACCGGATCGCCCGCTGGTTCAAGCATTATCCCGCCGGC
This sequence comes from Chloroflexia bacterium, assembly GCA_025927935.1. The sequence goes on from JAICKM010000059.1 coordinate 5,610, forward strand.
GCCCCGGCGGGCAGCGTGCGCGCCCCTCGCGGCAGCGGCCCGCTCGACCCACTGACCGGCCAGCGCGAAGTGTTCGAGATCAGCGAGAAAGTCCGTGCGCTGATCAACTTCCGCCAGTTGAACCTGGCGACGCCGCTCTACCCGGACATTTATAAAGACTTCGACCTCGTCATGTGCGAGAACGTGATCATTTATTTCCGGCCCGATGTCACGCGCGAGGTCATCGGCCAGTTCTACAACGCGCTGCGCCCCGGTGGCTTCCTTTTCCTGGGCTATTCGGAAACGCTGTGGCAAATCTACAACCGGTTCGAGTTGATCACCTATCCGAACACCTTCTTTTATCGCCGGCCCGAGGCAGAAGCGGCGCCCCCACCGGAGCCGCCCCGGCGCACCTTGCTCAACTCGCCCACCGCGCCGGACCCTTCACAGAAACGGAGCGCGCCGACCCCGCCCGGCGCCGAGCGCAAGCGCGCGACCGGCACCCCGGAATCGGTGCCCCCCATTCCGCCGCGCGACGGGACGGGCACCGACATCCGTCGCCCGCATCCGTCCCCTCCACCGCCCGCCCCACCCGCACGTTCTCCGCAAGGCCCAAATGGTGTGGCACCGCGTAAGTCCCTTGTTCCCGCGGTACAGCGCGCGCCCGACGCCGCGCTTGCCATCGAGATCGCCGAGCAACTGACGCGCCGCGCCCACGAGTACCTAGAAGCCGGGCGCTATACCGAAGCGCAGGCCGCCTTTACTGATGCTCTGGCCCGCAACCCGGCCTCCGTGGACGCCCTGGTGGGGCTGGCGCAGATCCACGCCAACCAGGGCCGCCACGCCGAAGCGCGCGCTGAGTGCGAAAAGGCGCTGGAGATCGATGTGCTGTGCGAGGAAGCGCATCTGCTGGTCGCCCTGCTCTACCGCGAGGAAGGCGAAGTAGCCGAAGCCATCGACCACTTCGAGAAGGTACTCTACATCAACTTCGAGTCGATTGCCGGGCATTTCCACCTGGCCGAACTCTATCGCAGCCAGGGGCGCAAGGAAGAGGCGGCCCGCCAATACCGGCGTGCCCTCTGGGTCCTCGACCACCACCCCAGCGAAGAGACGATCAGCGGCCTCCCGGCCAAAATGATCCGCCAGGTCTGCGAACAGCAGCTACGCCGCCTGCAAAGCTGACCGAGGCCGTCCGCCTAATCCACGTTACCTCGCTCCAGCACCGACATATAAAGGCGTAGCATCTCCCCGGCCACGCGGTCCGTGCGGAAGCCTGCGGCGGCGCGGCGGGCGGCATCGGCCACCTGTTGCCGACGCGCGGGGTCGTTCAGCAGGCCGCCGATGGCCGTGGCGAGCGCGGCGGGCGACCGGGGCGGCACGGCGACGCAGGCGTCCAGCGGGGCCAGGTAGGCCGCAATGCCGGTCGACTCGCTGACCACCACCGGCGTGCCTACTACCGTCGACTCCAGCGTCACCCGGTTCATGGCCTCCACCACGGAGGGGATGCAGACCACGTCGGCGGCGGCCAGGTGTTCGCGCACGGCGGGGCGCGGCAACTGGCCGGTGAACGTCAGTTGATCGGCCACGCCCAGCGCCTCGGCACGCCCGCGCAAGAAGGCGGCGAAATCGCCGTAATGCTCCGTGCCGCGCGGCGGCCCGCACAACCAGAGGCGCGGGCAAGCGCCCGTCAGTGTGTTCAAGGTGGGCAGCGATTCGACCAGGTATTCCAAGCCCTTGAAGGGATGCAACCGGCCCACGAACATGACCCAACCTCGCCCCTCCTCGCCAGCCGGATCGAGGCCATAGCGCGCGATCAGCGCGGCGCGCGACGCGGCGCGGTAGGCTGGGAGCGGCTGATCGGCGGGCGGGTAAGCCAGGGCTTCGATGGCGCGGGGCACCGTGATCACCCGCCCGGCGTCGGCGCCGAGAGCCGTGACGTAGCCCGCCAGGTGGGGCGAGATTACGCGCACCGCCGCCGCCCGGCGCAGCGTGTAGCTCACCAGCAGCCGGGGCAGCCGGAAGCGGCGGAAGCCGTAGTCGTGCGCGGGCAAGGCGATCACGTCGGCGCCCTGGATGTTGACCACCACCGGCAGCCGCCGCCCGCGCAGGGCTAACAGTGCCGCCGCGCCGAACGGATAGGCGGCCTCCGCGTGAACCAGGTCGTAGGGGTGCCGGGCATAGAAGGCCCGCGCGGCGCGCACCAGGGTCAGGAAGTGCTCATAGTGGAACAGGCGGGCGCTGGCCCGGCGCAGCAGCCCGGCCCCCGCGCTCCGTCCAGCCAGTGCGTTGATCTGCCAGACCGGCACGCCGTGAATCTCCCGGCACTCCAGCGCAGGCGCCCCACGCTCGGCGATCAGCGTCAGCACCTCGATCTCGACGCCCCGCGCCTGCAACGCGTGGATCACTTCCTCGTGATGGGCGTTACCCATCAGGTCGGTGCTATAGGAGCCGATTAAGTAACTGATACGCATGGGCCGTCCTGTCTGCCTCGCCTATTTCGCCTCCAGCGCGACGCCGTACATGCCAAACGTCAGCAACCGGGCGTCGTGCGGGTTGCCGGTGCCCACGGGCGGCTCCGGGGTCTGGAAGCGGATGTGGTTCAAGCCCTGTGGCAACGTTATGTCAAGATGCACCTGTTGCGGCTCGGTATTGGGCCGCAGTTGCAGCGTGGTGAGCGGCGTATCGTTGAGCAGCACCTGCACTGTGCGCGGGACGGCGTGGGTGTAGATGGTGAACTGGAACGTCGCCGGAACCGGGTGGTCGGTCAGATTCATCGACACCACGTCCGATACCTGCCCGTTGCTGCTGTCCGCCAGGCGGTACACCGTGCCGTCGGGGCGCGTCTCGGCCTGGAACCAGCCCTCGCCCACGTCGAGCGTCAGCGGGTTGGCGGCGGGCGGGCCGTCGGGCACGCGATAGACGCGCATCATATCGTCCTCGTAGTACGGCGCGGTGCCCGGCCCCAGCACCTGCCCGATCAACTGCTGGAAGGCGTCCTCGTCCCAGCGCGGGTAGAGCGCATCCTTCCAGAGCACGATATAGCGCGTGTGGTAGTAGTTGAGGATCGCCCGGCCCTGCGTCGTGTAATCGGTGCGCTGCAAGAAGTCGTGGGCCGGGTAGTAGAGGTCGCGCCAGTCTTGCGTGTAGTCGAGCAGCCAGAAGTTGCGGAACAGGCTCGCCGTCTTCATAAAGTTGTTGGGATTGGTCAGCTTGTGGTCGCGCGCCCAGCGCCCGCCGAAAATCGGCTTCTGGTGCAGAACCTGGTACATCATGTAGTGGTCCTCGCCCAGTCCCTTCTCGGTGAACGGCGGCAACTGCAAGATGGCGTATGGTTCCGGGTCGTGGGCGATCTGTTCATAGAACGGAGGCCAGCGCGGCGGATCGGCCTTGGCTGCGCCCGCCGCCGCCACGAACCCACTCAGGCTGACAGCCAGGAATAGGGCCGTGAGCGCTGCGGGCAGCACGAGCCGCCCCAGGGCCGGGCGGCGCACCGCCAACCAGCCGAATACGGCGCGCAGCCCCAGCGCGGCCAGCACCGCCACGCCGAGCATAGCAATCGTGTTGTAGCGACCGGGGTCGCGCCCGATGTTGAAGACGGGCAGGCTCTGCATGAGCGCATAGGGCAGCGGGATGCCGGTGCGCGTGCCGCCGATGGTCAGCACCGGCCCCAGGGCCATGAGGTAAAACAGCACGACGGCCAGCGCCCAGAACCCGGCCAGGGCGCGCCGCCCCGCCCGCCAGGCCGCCCACAACCCCAGCCCGGCCAGCGCCAGCGCCAGGTAGCCGGGGTTCGCCAGGGTCGGCCCCAGCAGTTCGGCCAGATCGACAGCCCGCGCCGTGGCCTGATAGCCCACGCTCAACCAGGGCGAGTCGAGCGCCTCGCGGATCATGGGCAGCAACAGCGGCGGTGTGACCAGCAGGGCGTAGATGCCGCCGATGGCCGCCAGGCGCAGGAAGATCTGCCGCTTCTGGGCCCACGACCGGCGCGTGCAGAGCAGAAACGCGAAGTAGAGCAGCGTCGTGAACACGGCGAACATCACGTACTGCCAGTCGGTCAGCGACATGATCATCAGGGTCACGATGGCGAGTCCGGCGTAGAGCCAGGGATGGCGGGTGTCCCGGCGAACTGGAGTTATGGCGCCCGGTTCCCAGATGGGCCGCCCGTGCAAAGCCCGGAACAGGAAGAATAGGTACAGCGGCAACCACTCCATCGACAGTTTCTCGGCCTGGCCTAGCGCGAAGAAGGAGACCATGTTGCCGTTGGCGAACGTAAAGAGCGCCGCGCCCGCGAACGCCGCCCACGGATGGCCCACCAGGTCGCGGATCAGCAGGAAGCTGAAAAACGTGGTTAGCGCCAGCGCGGCGAGAAACAGCAGGTTCGTCGTGGGCACGTAGCCGAGCGTCAGATTAAACGGGATGGTAATCAAGCCGTTGAACGGGTTGAGCGTGTGATAGCGCAGGCTGATGCCGGTCGGGTAGTACAGGTAGTCGGTGTAGAAGGGATTGCGGTGCAGGTCGAGCAGGGCCGTCTTGACCCACCAGTTGTTCCACATGTTCTCGTAGCCGTCGAGGTCGCCGCCCACCACGCCCGTGGTGAGGTTCAGCACGGCCACGTGCCCGTACACGGCCGCCAGCAGCAGCGCGCCGAGGAAGGCCCACCAGCCCGGAGCTTGCCACCACGCTACCCGCGCCGCAGGGAGCGCAACGGCAACAGCGGGCTCCCCGGCTACGGGTGGGTCCCCCACCCGCACCGGCGCCGTCACCTGCGATTCGGCGTGCGCTCCCGGATCTCCCACTACTGTGCCTCTATCCACACGTCACGCGCCGCCCGCCAGCTCGTGGTAGACCGCCTCGACGGCGGAAACAAGCCGATCCTCGTCATAGCGCGTGGTTGCCGTGGTCTGCCCCCCGGCGACGAGGGCCGCGCGCAGCGACGGTTGCTGCAACAGCCGCAGGATAGCCGTCGCCAGTCCCGCTGGGTCTTCCGGCGGCGCCAGCAGGCCGTTCGCGCCCGACTGGATCATCTCGCGCACAACAGGAAGGTCGGTCGAGACGACCGGGCACCCGGCCACCATGGCTTCGAGCGGCGGCAGGCCGAACGACTCGTAGCGCGTGGGATAGACCAGGCAGGCCGCACGCCGCAGCAGCCGCACCTTCGCCCCCTCGCTCACCGGGCCGAGCAAGACCAGCGCCGCGCGGCTGCCGTTGGCCGCGCAGATGGCCTCCAGTTCCGCGGCCTGGGCCGGATTCTGCCCGGCGAAGACGAACCGCGTGCCGGGACAGGTCGCCAGCACGATGGGCATGGCCCGCGCCAGCAGGTCGTAGCCCTTGCGGATCTTGAGCTGGCCGATGAACAGCACAAACGGCCCATCGCCCGGAACCACCGGGTCGGGCGGCTCCCTCACGGCGGGCAGGGCGGGGATGCTGCGAATGTAGCCGGCATCCACCCAGAGCGAGATGCGGCGGATGCGCTCCGGCGGGATGCCCATGCGCGTCAGCACGCCCACTTCGTGATCGGACAGGGCGATCACCCGGTCCGCTCGGCGCAGGGGCGCGTGCATCCGGTAGTTCTGCCAGGCGCGTTGCGGGTGGCGCTCGCGCACGAGGGTCCGCAGGAGTTCCGCGGGCGTGTAGATCAGCCGGTCCCAGTGGATCTGGCCCGCGTAGGGCCGCTCGCGGTCGTCCACCAGGTAGGGGTCGTGGAACGGACCGACGACGGTGAAGACGACGGGCACCCCGGCCCGCGCGGCCCAGGCCGCCGCGCCCGCGTTGAGCGCGTTCCGCAAATGCCACAGGTGGATCACATCCGGCTGGGCCGCCGCCAGCGCCGGGCCGAGGCCGCGCGCGTACCAGGCGCGGTTAAACGCCACCCGGCGCACATCCACGCCGTCAATGATCTCGGCCCGTCGCCCGATCAGCGGCGACCCGGCCTCGTAATAGGTGACGGCGTGCACCGCATGGCCGCGCCGCGCCAGCGCGCGGGCCTGCACGGCTTCCGGCCAGTGGCGAAATCCCTCGGTGATCCCGGTGGTGGTGACAAAGCTGATCCGCATAGCAATCCCATAATTGTAACACAAAGCCGCTGGGCGGCACAAATCGGATCAGCCGTCAGGGGTCAGGGGTCAGTACGACGCGTGTCCCGTGATAACTGCGAATTGAGCAGACGAAGCGAACGTGCCCGACCTTGTCACTCTGAGCGGAGCGACGAGTCTCGGCTCGGTGCAGCGAAGACGAGATGCTTCACTCCGTTCAGCATGACAACTAGGCACTGATCACTCGTCGTACTCAGCACTCAGCACTCAGCACTCAGCACTCGTCTTGGCCTTGGCGGCTTGCTGCTGATCGCGGGCCTCGTCGGCGGCTTCGTCGTCGATGCGTGAGGGCACCTGCGACTCCGCTTCCCGCGGACTGTAGCCCTCGCCCAGCCGCTTGTAGAGATAGAGGTAGACATCCCGCGCGATGGCGGTCAGGGGCACCGCCGTGATGACCCCGATCAGCCCGGCGATCTCGCCACCCACCACCAGCACCAGGATGATGATCGCCGGGTGGAGCTTGACGCTGTCGCCCTGGATCTTGGGCACCAGCAGATTGTTTTCCAGCAACTGGACCAGAACATAGACGACGACTACCTTGAGCAGCAACCCCCAGTCGCCGGTCAACGCGGCGATGATGATGCCGGGGATCGCGCCCAGGATCGGGCCGAGGATGGGGATGAGTTCGGTGAAGCCGTTGAGCACGCCCAGCAGCAGCCAGTAGGGCGCGCCGACGATGAACAGGCCGATGGTCGTGGCCGTGCCGACGACCAGTCCGAGCAGCAACTGGCCGCGGATGTAGTCGTTCAGCACATCACTGGCGATGCGCCAGATGCGGCGCACGTCGGAGCGGATGGCGCGCGGGATCAGGTCATAGAACTTGCCGACCGCGGCGTCCTTATCCTTCATCAGATAGAACAGCCAGAAGGGAATGACCACGAGGCCGAAGATAAAGCTGACCGCCTGCGTCACCACGCGCAGCGTGCCGAACAAGGCCGTTTCGACGGCGGTCAGCAGCCCGCCACCCGCGTTGCGCAGCCCGTTCTCGATTTGCGTGCGCACGCCGTCCGGTAGATTAAGGGCGGCGTACCACGCTTGCACATCCCGCGTGATGCTCATGAACCGTTCGCTGTAAGCAGGATAGCTGTCGATCAGTTGGCGCACCTGGGCCGCCGCGCCGGGAATAATCAGAAAGCCCAGGCCGATCAGGGCGCCGAAGAAGAGCAGGTAGACCAGCAGGATCGCCGCCACACGGGGCAACCACCGGCTCAACAGGTCGATGAGCGGCACCAGCAAATAGCCCAGCACCAGCGCGAAAATAAACGGCACCAGCCCATCGCGCGCCTGATAGGCCAGCCAGAGGATCAGCAGCACGGCCAGGGTGATCAGGATAATGCGGTTCAACCGCAATTGGTCGGTACGTGTGGTCAAGATGGAAAGTCTCCACTAATGCCCGGTGCGGGCTAACAGTCTGCACTATGATACGCGAAAAGCGCCGCCAGTGTGACGATGCGCGGCGCCTACATGTAGCGCAGCAGCAGCTTGATGCCCGGCAGCCGCATCCCGGCGAAGCGCTGCTTGTCCTCGGCCAGCAGCCCGCCCAGGCGGCGGAAGACCAGCCAGAACAGGAAAACCGCCGCCAATACCAGGCCCGCGTTGGCAAAGCCCAGCATAAACCACTCCAGGCTGGGGATCTTGGGCGGCGCATCCGGTAACAGCAACGCCAGCGGCCCGATCACGACAAGGATGGGCAGGGTCGCCAGGGCGACCCGGCCCAGGAAGGCCAGCGGGAATTGCAGCCCCAACCGGCGCAGACCGAAGATCAGCGCCACAAAGCGGGAGCTGAGCGCCGCAATGGACACGGCGGCAGCCACGCCCACGACACCGAACGGCGGCTCCAACACAATCAGCAACGGGATGCTGAGCAGCGCAAACGCGCGGGCGATCAGCACGGCCTGGTAGTCCTCGTAGACCATCAGCACATTGAGCGCGATACTGATCATGCTTTCGCCGAACAGCCCGATGGTCAGGATCGCGCAAGCGGTTACCGCCGCCGCCAACTGATCCGGAGGTAGCACGTTGGTTTTATTCGGCTGCAAATAGAGCAGCACCAGCAAGTTGCGCGACATGATAATCAACCCGACGCCCGCCGGCAGCAAGACCAGGATCAAGAAGCGGGTAAGGCTGGCGTAGGCCGTCTGTAGCCCGTCGAGCCGGCCCTCGGCGTAGAGCCGGGCAAACAGCGGCGTCTGCACGCCGGTGAGCGGTACGACCAGGGCTTGCAGCAACTGGCGCACGAACTTGAAAGCCAGGCCGATGAGCGCCACTTCGGTGGCGAGCCGCACGTTATCGGTGATCAAGAGACCCAGCGCCAGCACAACCAGCGATTGGTCGTAGAGCGCGGACGACAGGGTCATGACGTACATCATGGCCGAATAGGCGGTGAAACGCTGCCAGACCGAGCGCGTCGAGGGACGGCGCGGGGTGCGGCCATTGGGCGCCGGTCCGGCTTTCGGCGGGCGGTGCGCAACCTTGCGCAAGCCCAGCCGCTCGTCGCCCAACGCCCGGAACATGAGGCGCAGGGACAAAACCACCGATACCGCCGTGCCGACCAGCAAGGCAACCAGCGCGCCGAAGACACTTAGCTTGAACACCCCGACCAGTAGCGCCTGCAAACCGGGAATCAGCAGTGCGTTGAGGATGTCCAGGGCGTTGGTCATCTTCTGCCGGAAGTAGGCGTAAAGCACCTGGATCGACACGTCCGAGGCGGCGCCAAGCACCAGCATCGCCGCGATCATGCCGAGCAGGAACGGATCGTAGTCCGGTCCGCGCTGCCCCATGATGCGCGCACTCGCCGTTTCGATATGGAACTGGGTGGTAAAGAAGTCCGGAAACAGCACCAGGGACAGCACAAACGGCACCATGGTCAGCGCTTTGACCAGGCTGACATTGCGCAACAGCCGGCTCAGCCCGGCCCGTCCGTCGGCCATCTCGAACTCCGGGATAAAGCGCGGCAGCGCCCGCTCCAACCCCAGGTCGGAGATCATGCCCAGGGTGCCGAGCAGGGCCTGGAGTTGCGTCACGACGGTGAAGTCCGCTCTGGTGAGCACGCGCACGACCACAATCGAGGCCAGCAGCTTGACGATCAGCTTCAGCGGCAGGAAGGCGGCGTTCCAAAACGCGGCCAGCGTAGCCCGCTCCACCAGCGTGCCGTCGCGCCGGGGGCGCTCCGGCGGTTCGGGCGGCGGCGTGGCCTCAAAGGGGATGTCGGTGCCGGACCCCTGCATGGCGATGCCCGCCACCGTGCCCGCGACGGGCAAGGGCACGCCCTCGGCGGGCGTGGCGTCGGGCGGGACTTCGATTTCGTCAGCCATCAGGGCGCCACATCCACGCGCACGTTGTCGACCTGCACACCCAGGTTGCGGTCATCGGCGCTGACCCCCGCGTCAGCCGGCGACCAGGTAGTCGAGTTCAAGTGCAGTATCAAGTAGTTCGGGTTCGCCGGGTCCGTGGGCGCGTTAGGCGGCACGGTGAAGGTCACGTCCTGGAAGCCGGCGCCCGGTTGCAGCGTGACCAGGGCCGGGTCAGGTGCCCCCGGTGTGAGCGTCGTGGGCTGGAGCCGCAGGTTGCCAGCGAAGAGCTTGAACTGGGCGGGCGCGGGCACCAGCGGCGTATCGGGCACCTCGCCCCGGAGCAGAGCGGTACCCGGCGGCGGGGCCGCGTGGACGGCGCGCTCCTTCGGCCCGGCGCTCAGGCGCAGGGTGATCGTCCCGCCGCGCGCTTTGGCCGCGTCCGACCACGGCACGCGCAGGAAAGCGTCGGGGAAGGTCCAGCGCCAGTAGTTGGGGTCGTCGGTGCGTGGCGTGCGCTCCTGGCCGGAGAACCCGGCCACCAGATACTTGTAATCATCCCCGCCGATGTCCAGTGCGAAAGGCAGCGCGGGCAACGCCACGCTCGCCCGCGGCTGCAATTCGTAGAGACCCCAATGGAGGGTCGAAGCCGAGATATTCTTCGGCTTCTGGGTAAATAGCTGCTCCAATTCCGGCACGTTGTAGGTCCACTCCGGCCCGCCGCCGGTCGTATAGGGCACCAGGTCGATGTCCGGCATAAACATCTTGCCGCCGTTGGCGCCCAGGATCGCGTAGACCTGGTAGCCCGCCTTCTGCCAGCGCTGCACCGCCTGCTGAATATTCGATCCCTTGACCTCGCCATAGGCCCGATCCAGCGAGAAGCACTCGAAACCGAAGATGTACTGCAACGGCGTGGCGACAACATAGGGTTCGTCGCGCTCGTTGCTGAACAGCAGCACCGTCTTCTTCGGGTTGGGGAAGCGGTTGGCGAGGGCCGTCAACTGGGCCACGGCGCCGTCGTCCTCGGTGTGGCTGATGATGACCCAGCCCGTGACCAGGAAGAAGACGACCAGCGCCCCTGCTGTCGCCCAGGCCAGCGGGCGGATCACGCGGCGGGGGCGGATTTTCTCGCCCAGCCAGGCCAGGGCGTAGGCGGCGAGGATCATCAGCGCCGGAATCACCACCGGCAGGAAGCGGCGCAGGCTGTAGGGATAGGTGGCGACCGTATACGTATCGGCGCCGAAGACGAAAACGAAGATGCCGAACACGACGAAGAAATAGGCCGTGCCCAGCGTGATCCGTTTCCAGAGCGCGCGCAGCAACCCGACCACGCCCAGCAACATGCCGAGCGGCGACAGCGACCCGCCCAGGCGCAGCAGCTGGTAGCTGTTGGTGTTGTGGAGACAGTTCTGTGTCGTCTTGGCCGTCTGGGGCACGGCCTAGAGCGGCGCCCCGATATAAGATTGCCCGGCATAGCGG
>JAICKM010000612.1 GCA_025927935.1 Chloroflexia bacterium
GAGCCGAGGACGCGCAGGAAGGGCGCCATCTGGCCGAGTTCGTGCAGGGCGGCCTGAGCCGTGGGATCGGCCATGCCGGCGGTGAAGTCGAGGTAGAAGAAGTATTCCCAGCGCCGGCGACGCAGGGGGCGGCTTTCGATCTTGCTGAGGTTCAGCCCGCGCAACGCGAAGACGGCCAGCGCCTGGTACAGCGACCCCGGCACGTTGTCCAGCGAGAACACGAGCGAGGTCTTCCACTGCCCTTCGGTGGTGGGCGGCACGGGTTCGCGGGCCAGTATGAGGAAGCGGGTGTAGTTTTCGCCGCTGTCTTCAATGCCCTCGGCCAGTGCGACCAGGCCGTAGCTCTCCGCTGCGCGCAGGCTGGCGATGGCGGCGGTATCGCGCCGGTGCTCGTCGCGCACGCGGCGGGCGGCCACCGTGGTGTCGGTGGTCGGTTCGCGAGCCACGCCCAGCCGGGTCAGATACCCGGCACACTGGCCCAGCGCCTGGGGGTGGCTCCACACGCGCACGATGTCGGTGAGGGCCACCCCCGGCAAGGCCAGCAGGTTGTGTTGCACGTAGAAGTTCAGTTCGCCCACGATGTGTAGATCGCGCTCCAGGAGCAGGTCGTAGTTGCTGTGGATGCTCCCGGCCAGGGCATTCTCAATGGGCAGCATGGCTCGGTCGGCGAGGCCCTGTTCGACCGCGGCGAAGATCGCCTCGAACGAATCGCAGGGCACGCGCACGAGATCCGCGCCGAAGTATTCCGTCGCCGCGCCTTCGCTGTTCGATCCCACCTGACCGAGAAACGCCACCCGCATACGCTACTCTTCCTCCCGCCCGCCAACCCTCCCTGTCACTCTGAGCGCAGCGACGATTCTCGTGGGCGATCAGACGAGATGCTTCACTCCGTTCAGCATGACCACGGTGTGACTTGTCACTCTGAGCGCAGCGAAGAGTCTAGTGGGCGATCAGACGCGATGCTTCACTCCGTTCAGCACGACAAGGACCACTGAAAGCCGCGCTAAGCCGCCGAGACCGCGTCTTCGACCCGCGCGGGCAATTTCAACACCGGGTGCGGCAGGCTGGCCGGGGCCAGCCCGCGCGGTTGCACGCGCACGAACTGTGCCCGCACCTGATCCCAGTTGAGCAGCAGTTCGCCGGCACGCGCGCTGCCGGTCCGTTCCAGGTGGCGCAGCAGCAGCGTGCGGACATGCTGCTCATCCAGGGCCTCCAGCGGGCCAAGCTCCACCAGGTCCTGGTTGCAGCGCCGGGCAAAGCCGCCGTCGGCGTCGAAGACGTAGGCGCGCCCGCCGGTCATGCCCGCGCCGAAGTTGCGCCCGGTGGGGCCGAGCACCAGCACCACGCCACCCGTCATGTACTCGCAGCCGTGGTCGCCCACGCCCTCAATGACGGCCAGCGCGCCGCTGTTGCGCACGGCAAAGCGCTCGCCCGCCCGGCCCGCGGCATAGAACTCGCCACCGGTCGCGCCATAAAGCACCGTGTTGCCGACGATGGCGGCCGTCTGGGCCTCGTAGCGCGCCGCGGCGGAGGGCCGGACGACGATCTCGCCGCCAGCCATGCCCTTACCCACATAGTCGTTCGCCTCGCCGTCGAGCAGCAGGCGCACGCCGTGGGCCAGGAAGGCACCAAAGCTCTGCCCGGCGCTACCGGCGAAGCGAACGGTGATGGTCCCCTCCGGCAGCCCTGCCTCGCCGTACTGGGTGGCGATGGCCCCGGACAGAGTCGCGCCCACCGTGCGGTCGCGGTTGCCGATCGGGTAGCTCAACTCTACCGGCTCACCGTGCTGCAACGCCAGCCGGGCCGCGGCCAGCAGCCGCGTGTTCAGATCGCTGGTCTGCACACGCCCGTTCCACGCCTGCGTGTTGCGGATGGCCGCGCCGCCCGCGTCCACGCGCTCCAGCATGGCGCTCAGGTCGAGCGCGTCGGCGGCGGCGTGGCCGCGCGGCACCTGCCGCAGCAGGTCGGTGCGCCCCACCACTTCGTCCAGGGTGCGCGCGCCCAGCGCGGCCAGGATCTCGCGCACTTCCTCGGCGACATGCAGGAAGAAGTGGACAATGGCCTCCGGCGTGCCCGCGAACTTGGCCCGCAACTCGGGCCGCTGCGTGGCGATGCCCACCGGGCAGTTATTCGACTGGCAAGTGCGGGCCATCAGGCAGCCCTCGGCCACGACCGCCGCCGTGCCGAACGAGAACTCGTCGGCGCCGAGCAGGGCCGCCAGCACGACATCGCGCCCGGTCTTCAGCCCGCCGTCGGCGCGCAGCCGCACCACCCCGCGTAGGCCATTGATGACCAGGGTTTGCTGCGCCTCGGCCAGGCCCAACTCCCAGTTCACCCCGGCATTCTTGATCGACGACAGCGGCGAGGCGCCGGTGCCGCCGGAGTGCCCGCTGATCAGGATCACGTCAGCGCCGCCCTTGGCGACCCCCGCCGCCACCGTGCCGACTCCCGCCTCGGCCACCAGTTTCACCGAGACCGCAGCGCGCGGGTTCGCTTGCTTCAAATCATAGATCAACTGGGCCAGGTCTTCAATACTGTAGATGTCATGATGCGGCGGCGGCGAGACCAGTTGGATGCCTGGCGTCGCGTGGCGGATGCGGGCGATCTCTTCTGACACCTTGTGCGCCGGAAGCTGGCCGCCCTCGCCCGGCTTGGACCCCTGGGCCATCTTGATCTGCAACTCGCTGGCCGAGGCCAGGTAGCCGGGCGTGACGCCGAAGCGCGCCGAGGCTACCTGCTTGATCGGGCTGTTGCGCTCGTCGTGGTAGCGGTCCGGGTCCTCGCCACCCTCGCCGGAGTTGCTCAGGCCGCCCAGCCGGTTCATGGCAATCGCCATCGTCTCATGGGCCTCGCTGCTCAGCGAGCCGTGCGACATGGCTGCCGTCGAGAAGCGGCGCACGATATCGGCCGCCGGCTCCACGCTGTGGAGCGGCACGGGCGAGCGCGGCACGAAATCGAGCAGATCGCGCAACTCTGTCGGCGGGCGGCTGTGGACGAGGTCACTGTAGGCGCGGTAGGCCGCGTAATCGCCCTCGGCGCTCACCGCCCGTTGCAGGGCATGGACCACGGCGGGCGAGAAGGCATGATACTCGCCTTCCTTCTTATATTTATAGAAGCCGGGATGCGGCAAGGCCGGGCGCCCGGTGCCCACCGCTTCGCCAAACGCCGCCGCGTGGTGCGCCAGCACGCCCGCCGCGATCTTGTCCAGGCCGTCGCCGCCGAGCCGGGCGGGCAGCCCCGCGAAGCAGCGCTCGACCACGTCGCCGGCCAGGCCGATAGCCTCGAAGACCTGCGCCCCGCAGTAGCTGTCGAGCGTGGCGATGCCCATCTTGGAGAGGATCTTGAGCAAACCCTTCTCCAGGGCGTGGATATAGTTCGCCTCGGCGGTTTCGGCGATAGCAGGATCTACCGCAACGGCGCCCTTGGTGCGGATCTCTTCCCGCTCGACGGCCAGGGCGCGGGCCGTGGCGAGGGCCAGATAGGGGTGAACCGCTTCCGCGCCCAGGCCGATGAGGCAGGCCAGGTGATGCACCTCGCGCGGCTCGCCGCTTTCGACGATCAGGCTGGCCTGCCCGCGGCGGCCCAGGCCAATGAGATGCTGGTGAACGGCGCCCAGAGCCAGCAGCGCCGGGATGGGCGCGTGCTCCGCGTCGGTGCCCCGGTCGCTGAGGATCAGGAAGGTGCAACCGGAGGCGGCGGCGTCTGCGGCAGCCTGGCAGAGCCGATCCAGCGCGGCATCCAGCCCGGCCTCGCCCTCATCGACGCGGAACAGCGCGGACAGGGTGACGGCGGAGAACGCCGGGTCGGTCGTGGCGCGGATCTCGGCCATCTGCGCCGCCGTCAGCACCGGGCTGGTGAGCCAGAGCAGGTGGGCGTGGCGTGGTGACTCCTCCAGCAGATCGCCCCGCGGGCCGAGACCAATGGAGAGCGACATGACCAGCTCCTCGCGCAGCGGGTCGATGGGCGGGTTGGTCACTTCGGCGAAGCGCTGCTTGAAGTAGCTATAGAGCGGGCGGGCGCGGTTGGCGAACAGGGCCAGCGGCGTATCGTCGCCCATCGAGCCGAGCGGCTCCTGGCCGTCGTCCAGCATGGGCCGCAGCACGGCGGTCAATTCCTCCGACGTATAGCCGAAGGCCCGCTGGAGCTTGTGGACCGGTAGCGCCGCCGGGGCCTCCCCCGATTCGGGCCGGCCCGCTCCGGGGGTGAGGCTGCGCCCGTAGCCGCCGAGCCACTCGGCGTAAGGCTGCCGCGCGGCCAAGCGGTTCTTGATCGCCTCGTTTTCCTCGAACTGGCCGGTGCGCAGGTCGGCGGCGATCATCTGGCCGGGACCGACCTTGCCTTTGCGGATGATGCGCGCCTCGTCAATCGGCACCGCGCCGACCTCCGAGCCGCAGAGAAC
>JAICKM010000216.1 GCA_025927935.1 Chloroflexia bacterium
ACACGTTGAAGAGATCGCGTCCGCTCATACCACATCGCGGCGGTCATGGGGCGCCAACCATACAAGGGCGAAAGTGCCAAACACAAACCCCACCGGCCACCCATCGATCAGGGCAGTAAGCAAATCTTGCCCGCCCAGGACGATGGATGCGATGGTGGCGCTCAGCCAGGCCCCACCGCCCAGCCGCACAGTCCACACGGCCTGGGTACCTGTCACGTGAATCACCTTTGCTACTCGGACCATTGTTCCAAACTCCTAAGAGATCGTGAATCCGCCGCAGACGCGGCAGAAGTCGCGGAATCGCGCCAACCATTCCGGCTCCGCGGAGTAGTTCTTGTACAACTCGGACTCGGCGGTATAGAACTCGTAGGTGTCGGGTACATCCGTCAGCGTACCATCGAGCAGGACCCGCTCATTGGGTTCTAGCGTGCGCAGGAAGGAATCCAGAAACGTGGCGATCTGCTCGGCCTGCTCGACAGTAATCTCGGCATAGAGCGAGGAATCAGGGATGGGACCGATGCGCTCTAAATCGAGGATCGACGCCTGGCGAAGCAACGTCACGACTGGGCGCCAGGTCCACCAGGAGGCTTTGAGTGCTTCCACCGTCTCCTGGTTTGGGATTAACCACACCCATGCTGCCTCCGAATGGGAATTAAAACCCTAGATAGTTGCGCTTTGCCCCGCTACACACGCTGCTTAGCCTGTCTCCGCCAGCAGCGCGTCCACATCCCGCCGCGCCGCGAGGGCGCCGAGCGGGCCGGGGGCCGGGGCCAGGCGGCGGGCGATCTGGGCCACCGGGACGATGCGGCGGGCCTGGATGATGCGGCGCTCGGCCAGGACGCGGGGCAGGGCCTGGAGGCCATCGCCGCGGCCCCGGATCAGGGCCGGATCGTGGCGGGCCAGGCCGTAGAGGACGGCCAGGGCGTCGTAACGCAGGATGTAGGGCCAGTTTTGGGCCAGCAGCGGGCCGGGCAGGTTGCGGGCGATGCACCAGACGCGGTTGCGCGCCAGGTGGTAGCTCTTGAACGGCGACCCCTGGCCGCCGGTGGCCGAGACGGCGTGCAGCACGCGCGCTTCTGGCGCCCAGACTGCCCGCCAGCCGCGCAGCCGCGCCCGCCAGGCCAGGTCGGCGTCTTCCAGGTAGCTGAAAAAGCTCTCGGCGAACAGGCCGATGTCGTCCAGCAGCGCGCGCCGGTAGAGCGCCGCGCCCGCGCTGGCGCCGAAGACCGGCTGCGGAGTGCGCGGCAGCCGGGCGGCGTCCCAGCCCACACCCACGTCGAGGGCCAGGCCGTCGCGATGCACGCTGATGCCCGCGGAGGCGACGCGATCGGGGCGGGAGGCAAACAGCATCGTGCTGGCAACGCTGCCGATGCGCGGGTCGGCCTGGGCTGTGGCGACGAGCGTGCCCAGCCAGGCGGGGTCGGCCACGGTGTCGTTGTTCAGCGGGACGAGGTAGCGGACGGCGGGATCGGCCAGGGCGGCGCGAAACGCCTGGTTGTTGCCCGCCGCGAAACCCACGTTGCCGGCATTCACCAGCAGCCGCAGCGGCGGCACCCACGCCCCGCCCCCATCCTGACGGCTGACGGCGGGCGGCTCGCCACTGACCACTGACCACTGACTACTGACCACTGACGCCGCGCCCGGCCACTCTCCTTCGGCAGCGCGCGCCAGCAGCGCGCGCGACGCATCGGTCGAGCCGTTATCGACGACCCAGACGGCGAAGTCGCGGTAGGTCTGCGCGGCGAGCGCGGCCAGGCAGCCCGGCAGATGGCGGGCGCCATTCCAGTTGACGATGACGACCGCGCAGGCAGGCACCTGCTATTTTTCGCGGCTGCGCCGCTTGGCGGGCTTGGCCGGCGGCGCCTCGACCTCGGACGGCTCCGAGAACTCGCGGGCCATTTCAGCGGCAATCGCGTCCATGTCGATGGGTTCCAGGCCCGTTTCTAGCGTGGAGAAGGGGTCGGCCAGTTCGGGGGCCAGGCCGGGCACCACGGCCGCCTTCTTGCGCGCCTCGAACGCCGCGTCGAGCCGGGCCGCCGCCGCGAAGTCGAACCCGGCCATGCGCTGGAACAGCAGCGCCATCTCGCGCGTGCCCTGGCGGAAGTCGTCCACGCGGATATTCTCGTCGGGCGCATGGGTGGCCGAGCCGGGATAGCCGCAGCCCATCGCCACCACCGGCAGGCCCAGGCCCTGGCTGAACGAGTACATCGGCCCGGAGGCGGGCGAGGAGGGGTAGACATAGGGCCGCCGCCCGCTCAGTTCGGCGGCCACGGTCATCGCCAGGACCACGAAGGGGCTGGCCGGATCCACGCGCGCCGGGTAGAGGTTGGCGTCCAACTGGGTGATCACTACGTCGGTGAAGCCTTTTTCGTCCAGATGCTCGCGCAGGCTCTTGACGATCTGGTCGGGGTTCTGGTCGGGCACCAGGCGGAAATCGAGCTTGGCGCGCGCCTCGCGGGGCAAGATGGTCTTGGAGCCGGGGCCGGTGTAGCCCGACCAGAGGCCCTCGACGTTGCAGGTGGGCGAGAAGCACTCGGCGATGCGCATGTGATAGTCGCGCAGACCCACGGCGAACTGCTCCAGGCCCAGGCTCTCCAGGCGCGTATCGGTATCGTCGGGCAGGGCCTTGATCAGGGCCAGATCGGTGGCGGTGGGCGGGCGCATGTCGTCGTAGAAGCCGTCGATCAGCACATACTCGTTCTCGTCCTTGAGCGTCGCCAGCGCCCAGATGAGCCGCCAGGTGGGGCTGGCGACATAGGCGGCCATGGATGAGTGCAGGTCGCGGTTCGGCCCCTCCACGCTCAACTCGACCGTGACCATGCCCTTCATGCCGAGCATGATCTGGGGCGTGCCGTCCCAGTGGAAGCTGCCGAACTCCCAGAGGCAGCCGTCGGCGGCCAGCCGGTCGCGGTAGTCGAGCAGGAACTTGTCGAGGCTGGCGCTGCCGGTCTCCTCCTCGCCCTCGATGACCCACTTGATCTTGATAGGCAGGGTGCCGCGCACGGCGCGCAGCGCGTCGATGGCCGCCAGCCGGGAGACGATGTTGCCCTTGGTATCGGCCACGCCGCGGGCCAGAATCTGGCCGTCGCGGATCGTCAGGTCGAAGGGCGGGCAGGTCCAGAGGTCGGGGTCGCCTTCGGGCTGCACGTCGTAGTGGTTGTAGATGAGCAGCGTGGGCGCGGTGTCGGGGGTGCGGTCGGTGGATTCGGCGTAGACGATGGGGTAGCCGCCTTCCATCGGCATCAGATCGACCCGGAAGCCGCGGCGCTCCAGGGCGGCGACGACCAGGGCGGCCATCTCGTCCAGGCCCCGGCCATCGGCGGACACGCTGGGTTGGGCGCAAAAAGCCCGCAGTTCGTCCAGCGCCTCGCTTTGATGGGCCTCGATGTACTCGTAGACGGCATGCATGTCCATGACAGGTCCCCTTCCTGCGGTCGGCTCGCGCGGGGCGCGGCAGTTTGTGCCGCCAGTGTACCGCAAATAGCGCCGTGGCGCAAGCGTAATCAGGCGGCGTCTGGGCGGGGCCGCGCCCCGGCGGGCGCAGCACCTGGAGGAACGGGGCGGGATCATGGGATGCGGTTGCCGGCGAATGTCACCCACCTTTCACTTCACGCGGCCCCGTCGTGCGGTTCGCCGCGCGGTGCGGAACCGGGCAAGAGGACTGTAACTGTATAGGTAAATCCTGTTGCGCGTATCCGCTTCAGTGGTTTATACTCTTGCCAAGCGGGTGCATCAGTCTGAGCATGGACAGGGAAGCATGCCACCAAGCTACCTACTCCGGCCCTGGCCTGATTCCAGTCCTGCCCACCGTTATGCCACGTAGTAGGCAGGAGTGCTGGAAGAACGAGGTTGTTTATGAGCTCCGTCCACAAGGGTAGTCGAGTAACACCGCCTGCCTCCCGGATACCCGGTGAGGAGTACGCCTTCGCGGGGTGGGAGTTCGCCAGCGACGCGATGGCGCTTTCGGATCCAGAAGCCGTCGTGCTGGCGGCCAACCGCGCCTATCTCGAACTCTACGGGTACTCGGCGGAGGAAGTCGTCGGGCACAATTTCGCAGTCATCTTCCCGGAGCATCTGCGCGAGTGGGCCAATGCGGAGTACCACAAGACGTTCGCCGACCCCGTGATGGCGCCGGCGGTGGAAAGCACCATCCGGCGCAAAGACGGCAGCGAGCGCATCGTCGAAGCGCGTTACACCTTTGTTATGGAAGGCGCCGAGCGGACGGCGCTAGTCTCGATTGTCCGGGATATCACCGACCAGAAGCGGGCCGAAGCGGCGTTGCAAGAGAGCGAAGCCAAGTTTCGCAGCCTGGTCACCGGCAACATTATCGGCATCCTGCGGGCTGATATGGAGCATATCGTCGAGGCTAACGATGTCTTTCTCCAGATGGTCGGTTACACCTCGCAGGACTTGATCGCGGGAAACCTCAAATGGCGCGAGATGACCCCGCTGGAGTGGGCCGCCGCGGACGACAAGGCCCTGGCGCAGCTCCTGGAACGCGGGGCCTGCACCCCGTTTGAGAAGGAGTACTTGCGCAAGGATGGGCAGCGCCTGCCCATCCTCATCGGCGCGTCCGTGCTGACCCGCGAGCCGCTGACCTGGATGTGCTTCGTGCTGGACCTCAGCGAGCGCAAGCAGGCGGAGGCGAACGAACGGGAAGCCCGGCTGGTGGCCGAACGCGCCGTGCGCGACCGGGACCGGCTGCTCTCCGTGGTGGCCCATGACCTCCGCAACCCCCTCGCCGCGATCCAGGGCGCCGCCCAGGTGCTCGCGCGGCGCTTGCAGCGGAATGAGGCGCCGAACCGTGAGCGGCTAGGCAGCCTGGTCGAGCAGATCGAGCGCTCGGTGGTGCGGATGAACAATCTCATCACGGAGATTCTCGATTTCTCCAAGATGCAGGCAGGTGTGGGCCTTGCGCTCAGCAACCGCGCGACCGACCTGGTCGAACTGGTGGGGCGGGTCGTTGAGGAGTACCGGGAGAACAATAGCCACCACGAGATTGTGTTTGCCTCCGATGTTGCGGCGCTCGTCGGCGAGTGGGACCCGGCCCGGCTGGAGCGTGTCGTCGGGAACCTGCTAGACAATGCCGCCAAGTACAGCCCGCGGGGGGGCGCGATCCGGGTCGCGATACTGGGTGCCAACCCACCGGGCGCGGGCGAGGCCGGCGCGCCCGAACGAGTCCTGGTGAAGGTAACAGACCAGGGCGTCGGGATACCCGCCACGGACCTGCCGCACGTCTTCGACTGGTACCGCCGCGGAACCAACGTGGACACGTGGACCAACGGCACCGGCATCGGCCTGGCGGGCGCGCGACAAATCGTCGAGCACTATGGTGGGACGATCACGGTGGAGAGCGTAGAGGGCGAGGGATCCACCTTCACGGTCTCGCTGCCCCTGGTCGTCAGCGGCCCTCCGGCGCCGCAGGGTTGAAAGCCGGTTATCCTCCTTTTTGTACCCGTTGTGCCACAACCCCTTCTCTGTGGGGCGCAGCGTCCTCTAGTTGCGCGAACTGAGCAGGCGCCTCCGGTGCGCCATACACCACGCCGCCGCGTAACTGGCGGCGCCCGGCGGGGTTACACCGCGGAGGCGCCGCTTGCTTAGCGCGCACTCTCCTTCACCACACCATCAAAACACCCAAGGATATGTCTAATTACTGATGATCCCGGTGCCCCCTCACCTACCCAGCGCGACCGGGCAAGTTCCTGGTAAACTCATTCTTTCGACTTATTGACAGTTCCTATCATTTGATATATTCTCTAATATAATATAGACAAGCAAAAGGTTGCTGCCTCCATCAACCTTCCAACCGCTTGTCAGCAGGCCGCTATCACTCTGAGCGCAACGCCGCGTCTCGACGCTATCGGGAAGGAGACGGAGATTCTTCGCTGCGCTCAGAATGACGGGGGGCTTGGCTAGGGAGCGTAGCGCCGCGTCTCGATGCTACTGGAAACGAGACGGAGATTCTTCGCTGCGCTCAGAATGACGACTGCTAGCAGACGGACTATTCAGCCGGTCCCTGGCGGGCCGGGACGGTTGCGCCGCCGGGCAACCATACAAGGAGATCACGACCATGAATACTCTGGGAACTCGCAAGTGGTGGGCGCTGGTCGCGCTCACGCTCGTCGCGCTGGTCGTCGGCATCGACGCCACCGTACTCAACCTGGCGCTACCGGCCCTGGCCGGGGCGCTGCACGCCTCCAGCGTCGAACTGCAATGGTTTGTCGCCGCCTATACCCTGGCGCTCCCCGCGATGTTGCTGCCCGCCGGGCTGTTCGGCGACCGGTACGGGCGCAAGCGCATGCTGGTCGCCGCCCTCGTCGCCTTCGGCCTCGGCTCGCTTGCCTGCGCCTATGCGCCGGCATCGGGCGCGTTCATCGCGGCGCGCGTGCTGCTCGGCGTCGCGGCGGCCTTCCTGGTCACGCTGTCGCTGGCAGTGCTGCCGGTGCTGTTCACTGAGCAGGAGCGCCCCCGCGCCGTGGGCATCTGGGCGGCGGCCAACTTCATCTCGCTGCCCATCGGCCCGCTCCTAGGCGGCTGGCTGCTGACCAACTTCTGGTGGGGGTCGGTGTTCCTGATCAACCTGCCCGTCGTCGTGCTGGCGATCCTTGCCGTGCTGGCGCTGTTGCCGGAGTCGCGCAGCCCCGAACGCTCAGGGCTGGACCCGCTGGGTGTGCTGACCTCCAGCGCGGGCCTGGCCGGGATCATCTACGGCATCATCCAGGCGGGCGAGAACGGCTGGGGCGACGCGGGCGCCGTTGGGCCGCTAGCCACCGGGGCGCTGCTGCTGGTGGCCTTTGTGCTCTGGGAGCGCCGGTTGGGCGCGCGCCCCGGCGGGCAGCCGCTGGTGGACCTGGGGCTGTTCCGCTCGCCGCGCTTCACGTGGGGCACGCTGCTGGCCGCGGTGGGCATCTTCCCGCTGTTTGGCGTCATGTTCGTGCTGTCGCAGTTCTGGCAGGCCGTGCTCGGCGTGGACGCCCAGGGCGCGGGCATCCGGCTACTGCCGGTGATCGCCGGGATGGTCGTGGGCGCGGGGCTGGCGGATCGCCTGGCCGCGCGGACGGGCGCGAAGGTCACAGTGGCCGCCGGGTTCGTGCTGGTGGCCGGGGCGATGATCGCCGGGGCCACGACGACTCTGCGCAGCGGCGACGGCTTCGCGGCGCTGTGGACGGCAATCGCCGGCGCGGGCACCGGGCTGGCCCTGGCGACGGCGGCCAACGCGGCGCTGAGTGTGCTGGCCGCGGAACGCAGCGGGGTCGGGTCGGCGCTGATGCAGGCCGTGCAGAAGGTCGGCGCGCCGTTCGCGGTGGCGATCCTGGGGTCCGTGCTCAACAGCGGCTATCGTGATCACCTCACCCTGACCGGCTTACCGGCCCCGGCGGCGGCCGCCGTGCAGCAGAGCGTCTACGGCGGGCTGGCCGTGGCCCGGCAGCTTGGCGCGCCTGCGTTGCGCGACGCCGTGCAGGGAGCCTTCGTGAACGGCATGGACGCCGCACTCTGGGTCTGCGCCGGCATTGCGGCGGCGTCCATCGTACTGGCGCTGGCCTTCCTGCCGGGGCGGGCGCCGGTCGCTGGCAAAACGGCCGCCGATGGCGTAGAATTGAGGCATGAGATTATCACCAGATGACGGCGGCCCCGCGGGCGGGTTACGCGAGCGGAAGAAGGCCAAAACGCGCGTCGCGATCCAGGAGCACGCCCTGCGCCTGTTTCAGGAGCAAGGCTACGCGGCCACCAGCGTGGAGCAGATTGCCGCCGCGGCGGAAGTCTCGCCCAGCACCTTCTTCCGCTACTTCCCAACAAAAGAGGACGTCGTGCTCTACGACGCCCTCGACCCGCTGATCTTCGCGGCCTTCCGCGCGCAACCCCCTGACCTGCGCCCGATCCAGGCCGTGCGCGCCGCGTTCCACGCGGTGTTTTCCACCTTGTCGGACAGTGAATTCGCGCAGCAGCAGGAGCGCGCGGTGTTGATTTTCCAGGAGCCCGAGCTGCGGATGCGCATGCTGGACGAGTCGCTCCAGTCCATGCAGATGATGACCGACCTGATCGCGGAGCGCGTGGGGCGGCCGGCGGACGACCTGGCGGTGCGGGCTTTCACGGGGGCGGTGGTCGGCGTGGTCCTGGCGGTCATGCCGCCGGACCCCGCGGCGCCGCTGACCACGTATCTGGAGCGGGTCGACGCGGGCCTGACCTACCTGGAAGCCGGCCTCCCGCTCTAAGCGCGCCCGCCCCAGCACCCCTTTATGCTCACCGCCGAGGCGCCGAGATTATATATCGGAGTTTTATATAGGATCTTGGTATACCCTGGTGCCGCCCGCCACCAGGTGCTACCCGGCACCCATAGCGGTTTACGAACCCATCCGAATCTCTGCCCGCTCTGCGCCTCCGCGGTGAACATCGAGCTAAAGCCCTAGCCCGGCGGCTCAGGGCCGGCGACCCCGGCGGTGAGGAAGTCCCACCAGGCGGTGAGCACGGGCGAGAGCGGGGTGCGGCCGTCGCGCACGGCGAACAGGCGGCGGGTCAGCGCGCGGCCCTCCGGGCGGACGCGGCCCGCCGGACCGGCATAGTCCGCCAGTTCGGCGGCGGGCAGCAGGCCCACGCCCGCCCCGGCCTCCACCGCGCGCACCACCTGGAGCGGGCTGCCCAGTTCGAGTACGGGGCGCAGGTCGCTCCAGGGTACGTCGTGCTCCTCCAGCAAATCGCGCAGTTCGCGCCGGGCCTGCGCACCCAGCGGCGAATCGGCGGTTTCCAGCACCAGGGGCTGGCCGCGCAGGGCGGCGAGATCCACGCTGGGCAGCGGCGGCGCCGGTTCGGGGCGGCGCACGGGCGGGCGGCCCCGCTTGCGCTTGACCGGCGGGGCGTCGCCGGGCGGCGGCAGGTCGTCGGGCGGGGCGGTGGCGCCCGTCCAGACGTGGCCGGGCGGCGCCAGCAGCAGCCACTCGTCGGCGGCGATGGGCAAGTAGTGGAGCCGGCTGCCGGGCAGCGGCCCGGCCAGGAAACCGGTGTCGAACTCGCCCTCGCGCAAGCCGTCGAGCACGGCGGCGGGGTAGCGGGCCACCAGGCTCAGGCGCAGGGCCGGGTGGCTGCCGGCGAACGCGCCCATGCGCTCGCCCAGCAGCGGCCCGCCCGCCGAGGTGGCGGTCGCCAGCCGCAGCGCCCCGCTGAGCACGCCCTTCTGACCCATCAACCCTTGCTCGGCCTGGTCGGCCAGCACGAGCAGGCGCCGGGCGGTTTCGATCAGGTTCGCGCCCTCCGGCGTGAGCGCGGCGCGGTGGCCGCGGCGGTCGAAGAGCCGGGTGTTCAGCCGGTGCTCCAGGGCGCGCACGCCTTCGCTCACGGCGGGCTGCGTGACGTGCAGGTGCTCGGCGGCTGCCGAGAACGACCCGCTATCGACCACGGCCAGGAACATCTGCAACTGATACAGGTTCAGCACGCGTCGAGTCCGAAGAGGGCCACGGCGTTGGCGGTGGTGGCGGCGGCGACGGTTTCGAGCGGCAGGCCCTTCAACTCGGCGATGCGCGCCGCCGTGTGAGCCACATAGGACGGCTCGTTGCGCTTGCCGCGGAACGGCACGGGGGTCAGGTAGGGGC
>JAICKM010000558.1 GCA_025927935.1 Chloroflexia bacterium
ACCGGCTTCCTGGCGATCTTCTTCGCGCCGTGGGGTCGGCGGCCCGGCCTGGCCCATGAGGCCCCGCCATCGCGCATCGTGATCTGGCTCTTGCGCTGGCTGCTGTTCCGCCTGGTATTCTTTTCGGGCGTCGTCAAGCTCACCAGCGGCGACCCCACCTGGCACAATCTCACCGCCCTCAACTATCACTGGTGGACCCAGCCGCTGCCCACCCCGGTCGCGTGGTACCTGCACCAGTTGCCGGATTGGTTCCAGGCGCTGTCCACGGCTTTCACCTTCGTCGCCGAGCTGTTCGCGCCGCTGCTGATCTTCGCGCCCCGGCGGCTACGCTTCCTGGGCGCCGGCCTGATGATCGCCCTGCAACTACTGATCATGCTCACCGGCAATTTCGCCTACTTCAACCTGCTCACCATCGCCCTATGCGTCCCACTGCTCGACGATGCGTTGTTGAGCCGGATCTTTTCCGCGGACCTGCGCGCCCGCCTGCTCACGCACTTCCAGAGCCGTCCGCTGCCTGCCATCCGCCGCCTGATCATCGTGCCGGTGGCCGCGCTGCTCCTGTTGCTCAGTTGGGCCCAGGTCAGCGGCCAGATCTGGTTGGGCATCGACGTGCCGCCGCCCGTACTCGAACTCAACGGGCGGCTCGCACCCTGGCAACTAGTCAACAGCTACGGGCTGTTCGCCGTCATGACGACCGAGCGGGAGGAAGTGATCGTCGAGGGCAGCGACGACGGCACCCACTGGCGCGAATACACCTTTTTCGCCCAACCGGTCGATGTGCGGCGCGCGCCCGCCTGGGTCGCCCCCTACCACCCGCGGCTCGACTGGCAACTATGGTTCGCGCCCTTCGGCGGCCCCGGTGCCAACCCCTGGCTGAGCAACTTCCTGCACGGGCTGTTGCGCGGGTCGCCGGAGGTGCTGACCTTGCTGCCCACCAACCCCTTCCCGCAGGCGCCGCCGCGCTATGTCCGCGCCTCTCTCTATGCCTACGAGTTCACCGACATCCCCACCCGCCTTGCCACCGGCGCCTGGTGGCAGCGCCGGCTCATCGGCCCCTTCATCCCGCCCATATCGCGCAACGCCCCCTGAGCCGCCCATCCAGGTGTGCCTGTCATTCTGAGCGCAGCGAAGAATCTCGTTTCGCCTGCGGGTTCAAGACGAGACTCTTCGCTGTGCGCAGAGTGACAAGAGCGAGGGGAAAGAGTACTCAGCGATCAGAATCAGCCTGCTGGTACCGATAACCGAACTCTGCTTCCGTATTTGGTGTAATAGGCAGTAGCGGGAACTTTTGGCGGGCGGGCAACGTCTGCACAAGAGAACCGGCGGCCGGTGCGCGATCCCTGGGCTATCCGGAAGGATTGTGCAGCTTGCATATAGTATTATGGTCCTACTTTCGATATAGTAGACATAGGACTATTGGGCTATGCGAAGCGCATGGTCGCAAGCACCCTGGGACTACGGGATCCGGTCAAATCGAACGCCATTTCGTGAAGGATCCGCTGTATGGACAGGTTCAATAGCGACTCCGCCCCACCCTGGTCCGCTTTCGGCGCCATGCGCCGCATCCAGGTGTTGGCCCTCGGATACGACCACAACCCTCCGCAACGCTGGACAAGCTGGGTATTGGAAGACAGCCCGGAGCGGCTCGTCACCTATCGCCCGCCGCAAGCGCCCGTATTCCGCCGCCGGCAGATCACCTGGCCCAACCCGGCCCCGGCGATTAGCCTGTTCTGGCCGGGGCGCCGCTATCATCTCTCCTATCTCCTCGACGCCGAAAGCCGGCTCTGGGGCTATTACGCGGGCATCACCAGCCCGCCCATCCGGCGGCCCGGCTACCTGGAGTATGTGGACCTGGCTCTCGGCCTGATGGTCGACCCCGATCTCACGTATACCGTGGACGGCCAGGGCGACCCGCCGGCCTATCCCCCGGCGCTACAAATGCAGACCCAGGAGGCGTTGCACCAGGTCATTAGCCTGGTCCAGGCGCATGACCCGCTGTTTCGTCCGCCGGAGCGCTGGCTGGCCGCGCTCGAAAACGCGGAATCGGATCCCCTGGCCGAGATCGCGGCGATGGTCCGCTAGGGCGCAAGTCTCTTTACAAAGCTCGGCGCCTGCGCTATAATCAGCTTAAGCCGCTCCATCCGAGAGTCGCCGGCTCTCGGTTTACTGTGTGTCCGCAACCCGGCGCACCTGTTCTGCACCACAGGCTTCCGACTCATCAGCGCGCACACGAATCGCTTCGGTGTCTACACCGGAGCGCAGGTGGTCTTACCCACAGCGAAGGTGACTAAGACCAGGAGCAATGAAATGGTCAATCACGACAAGCCGTGCTATCTGACTCCCGCCGGCAAACGCAAATTGGAGCAGGAACTGGAAGAAATCCGAACGGTGCGCCGCCCCGCCCTGGCCGAGAATATCCGCCAGTTGAACGGCTTTGGGGGCTTCAGCGAAACCGAGATGGACGATTTCGTGAACGAGCAGAACCAGATCGACGCCCACGTCAAGGAGATCGAGTACATGCTGCGCCATGCCATCATCATCGCGGATGGCGGCGGCGCGGGCGATAAGGTGGGCCTGGGGTCGCACGTCACCGTGCGCGACGGCGGCGGCGAAGAAATCCACTGGACCATCGTTGGTTCGGCGGAGGCCAGCTCGCGCCAGGGCAAGATCTCCAACGAGTCGCTGGTCGGCGCGTCCCTGATGGGCCACGCCCCCGGCGAGGTCGTCACCGTGCAGGCGCCCGGCGGGCTGCAAGAGTTCACCATCTTAAAGATCGAGTAAGCCGCCACGGCATTAGGGGCGGCCGTCGCGTGCCGGCCGCCGGGCCGGGGCGCGGGGTCGCCGTCAAGGACAAGCATCTATGGACGACGACTCTACTGCATACCCAGGACTCGAGTTTGGCGATCAGGAGCAGCAACGCCTCGCCAAGCTGCGCCAGTTGCGCGAGAACGGCCTCGATCCGTATCCCCCGCGCTTCCACCGCACGCACACGCCCGCCGAGGTCCTCGCCGCCTTTGCCGCCTGGGAAGCCGCGCACCCCGCCGCCCCTGACGGCACGCGCGACGCCGAGCCGTTGCGCGTGCGCACGGCAGGACGCGTCGTGGGCCGGCGCATCATGGGCAAGGCCTCGTTTGCCCATATCGCGTCCGGCGGCACCCGCCTGCAACTTTTCTTCCGTGCCGACGACCTGACCACCCCGCCCAACGACTACGACGCGTTCAAGAAGTTGATCGACATGGGCGATCATATCGGCGTCGAGGGCTTCCTGTTCCGCACCAAGACGGGCGAGCCGAGCGTGCATGTGGAAAGCTTCGAGTTGCTCAGCAAGAGTCTCACGCCGCTGCCCGAAAAGTGGCACGGGCTACAGGACCAGGAGTTGCGCTACCGCCAGCGCTACCTCGACCTGATCGCCAACGACGACGTGCGCCGGGTCTTCGAGCGCCGCTCGGCCCTGGTCAGCGCCATGCGCCGTTACCTGGACAGCCGCGGCTTCCTGGAAGTCGAGACTCCGGTGTTGCAGCCGCTCTACGGCGGCGCCACCGCGCGGCCCTTCACCACGCACCATAACACGCTGGACCAGGAGCTTTACCTGCGCATCGCCGACGAGCTTTATCTGAAGCGGCTGATCGTCGGCGGGTTCGAGAAGGTCTACGAGATCGGCCACGACTTCCGCAACGAAGGCATCGACGTGCGCCATAATCCCGAATTCACCATGATGGAATGCTACGAAGCCTATGGCGACTACCGGAGCATGATGGAGCTGGTCGAGGGCATGATCGTCTACATGGCGCAAGAGGTGCTGGGCACGTTGCAGATCCGCTATCGCGGGCGCGACATCGACCTGACGCCGCCCTGGCGCCGCGTTACCATGCGCGACGCGCTGCGGCAGGCCACCGGCATCGACTTCGCCGACTACTACGATGACAGGGACGGCTTCTACGAGCGGGTGCGCCAGATCAGCGGCGTCGAAGTGAACCCGAAGATGACCTGGGCGCAGATCCTCGACGAAGCGGTGGGCACCGCCGTCGAACCTACGCTGGTGCAGCCGACATTCCTGATGGACTATCCGGCGGCGATCTCACCGCTCGCCAAGCGTAGCACGCAAGACCCGCACCTGGTCGAGCGCTTCGAGCCGTACATCTCCGGCTTCGAGGTCGGCAACGCTTTCACGGAACTCAACGACCCGCTGGACCAATACCAGCGCTTCGCGGAGAGCGCCGCCAACCGTCGCGCGGGCGACGAGGAGGCCCACCAGATGGACCTCGACTTCATCAACGCGCTCATGGTGGGCATGCCGCCCACCGGCGGGCTAGGCATGGGCGTGGACCGGCTGTGTATGGTCCTGCTCGACCAGCCGTCGATCCGCGACGTGATCCTGTTCCCGCACATGCGCCCGCGCTAACCCCGCCGCATCCCCGCTGCAACCGAATCGCAGCCAGGGGCGCCCTGTGGCGCCCCTGTTGCTTTTACCGCCGGCCTCTGCCCGGTGGCCCCAGTCGCCCAGGACGTAACAGAAAGACCAGGGGGCAGTTAAAACTGGCGGCGATCTACAAAGATGCCTGCCCGGCGCAGCCTGCTGCCAACGGGGTATTCCCACTCTCTATCCTGGTGCCCCCACCGGATCACCCGGCGCGCTGCGGGAGCAAGCCCATGATCGACTCGGTGATGTTTTGGAATGAACCCAATAACCAGTCGCACTGGGACTTTCATATGGACCCCGATTGGGTCGAGTTCAGCCGCATGGTGCGCGCGGCGGGCGTGCTGGTCCACGAGACAAACCCCGGCGTGCGACGGGTTATGGGCGGGATCTCGCCCATCGATCCGGCGTTCATCGAGAAGCTGCGCGAGCACGGCGCGCTGGACGCGGTG
>JAICKM010000302.1 GCA_025927935.1 Chloroflexia bacterium
ACCAACACCACCTAAGACATGCTCCGCCGTGCTTGCCCCTGGTTCTGGGCCACCGCCGGGACCCCCCCAAGTCTTCGCGGATGGTCACCCCGCGGGTCCCGCCGGGCCGGGGCCGGGCCACCCACGACAATGGAAAGTACCCGATCCTTGATCACCCTTTACCTGTTACTACGGCGCGGCCGGAATACACCGTGGTGGCTCCGAATGGAGAAACCTCATGTCGAAGCTGGGACGCCAACGACCCTTCGCAATCGTACCGCCGCCCACCCGCCCCGCCGCCGGCCGGCTCAGACTGGGCGTCGCGGCACTCCTCCTGTTCGCCGGTTGGGCGGCGGCCAGCCCCCCGCGCCCGACCCCCGCCGCTACCGTTAACCACTGGGGCGTGCCCGTGCTGGCCCACTATTACATCTGGTTTGACTCCAGTTCGTGGGACCGCGCCAAGATCGATCTGCCCGCCCTCGGCGCGTACTCCAGCGACGATCCCCAGGTCATGCGCCAACAGGTAGCCTGGGCCCAGCAGGCGGGAATCGACGGCTTTATCGTCAGTTGGAAGAGCACCCCGACGCTGAACCGCCGCCTGCAACAATTGATGGAGATCGCCGATGCCGCCGATTTCAAGTTGTCGATCATTTACGAGGGGCTGGACTTCAACCGTGACCCGCTGCCCTCCGCCCAGGTGGCCGCCGATTTCGACTACTTCCTGGCCCACTTCGCTTCGGACAAGGCGTTCAGTATGTTCCCCAAGCCGCTGATGATCTGGTCCGGCACCTGGAAGTTCAGCCCGGACGAGGTGGCCCAGGTGACAAGCACCCGCCGCGACCGGTTGACCATCCTGGCCTCCGAGAAGGGCGTTGCCGACTATCAGCGCCTGGCCGATCTGGTGGACGGCGACATGTACTACTGGTCTTCCGTAGATGCCGCGACGAACACCGGGTATCAGGCCAAACTGAACGCCATGGCCGCCGCGATCCACGCCAACAACGGCCTCTGGGTGGCGCCCGCCGCGCCCGGCTTCGACGCGCGCCTGGTGGGCGGCACCCAGACCGTGGATCGCAAGGATGGGCAAACCCTGCGCGACGAGATGACGGCGGCGATGCAATCCTCGCCGGACGTGATCGGGCTGATTAGCTGGAACGAATTCAGCGAGAATTCGTATATTGAACCGAGCCAGAAGTATGGCCGGCGCTATCTGGACGTGCTGACCGATATCCTGAGCCACCCGCCGCCCGCGCCCATCCCGAACCCCGCGGACCGGGTGGCCGATCCGCGGGACCCGGCGGTGCGCTACTTCCCGGCGGTGGGCCACACGCTGCGCGGCGTGTTCCGCGCCTACTGGGAGCAGCACGGCGGGCTGGCCCAGTTCGGCTATCCGCTGACCGAGGAGTTCCAGGAAAGGAGTCCCACCGACGGCAAACAGTACACGGTGCAATACTTCGAGCGCAACCGCTTTGAGGCGCACCCGGAGAACGCCGGCACGCCGTATGAAGTCTTGCTGGGGCTGCTGGGCCGCACCGTCACGGCCAATCGCACGGAGGGCGCGGCGTTCGCGCTGCCGGCCAACGCCCTGCCGGGCGCGCGCTTTTTCCCGCAGACAGGGCATACCCTGGCTCCGCAATTCGCCGCGTTCTGGACCGAGCATGGCGGCCTGCCGGTCTACGGCTACCCGATCAGCGAAGCCTTGCAAGAACAAAGCCCGACCGACGGCAAAACCTACCTGGTCCAGTACTTCGAGCGCAACCGCCTGGAGTACCATCCCGAACTCCCCGCGCCGTTCCGCGTCAGTCTCGGCCTGTTGGGAGTACAGGTCTTGCAAGCCCGCGGCTGGATCCCTTAGCGGCGGGGGATCGTCCCTCGCTTGCCTGCCCCGCGGCCCGATTTACGCCGGCCTTTGACTATCTAAGGAAACCATGATGCTCCTGAAACGCTCGTTTATGTTACGCTGGTGGGGTCTGTCGATCTGGCTGTTGGGCGCCGCCCTGCTGCCCATGCCGTCCATGGCGCAAACTGGGCCGGCGCCGGCCGCGAACCCGGCCCACCCGCCGATCCCCCTGCTGGCCTATTACTACATCTGGTTCGACCCCAGCTCGTGGGATCGCGCCAAGATCGACCTGCCGCAGTTGGGGCCATATTCCAGCGACGACCCCAAAGTAATGCGCCAGCATATTGAGTGGGCCAAGGAAGCCGGGATCGGCGGCTTTATCGTCAGTTGGAAAAGCACGCCCACGCTGAATCGCCGCCTGCAACAACTGATGGAAATCGCCGATGCCGCCGACTTCAAGCTGGCGATGATCTACGAGGGGCTGGACTTCCAGCGCAACCCGCTACCCGTCGCCCAGGTCGATTCCGATTTCGACTACTTCCTGACCCACTTCGCTTCAGACAAGGCGTTCAGCATCTTCAGCAAACCGCTGGCGATCTGGTCGGGCACCTGGAAGTTCACGCCCGACGAGATCAAGCAGGTGACGAGCACGCGGCGCGACCGGCTGACCATCCTCGCCACGGAGAAAAACGTCGCCGATTATCAGCGCATCGCCAGTCTCGTCGATGGGGACGCCTACTACTGGTCGTCGGTTAACCCGGATACCTACCCTAACTACGGGAACAAGCTCAACGACATGGCAAACGCGATCCACGCGCGCAGCGGCCTCTGGATTGCCCCCGCCGCGCCCGGCTTCGATGCCCGATTGGTCGGCGGCACCCAGACCGTGGACCGCAAGGACGGCGCGACCCTGCGGCTGCAACTGAGTACGGCGTTCGCGGCTTCGCCCGACGCGGTCGGGTTGATCAGTTGGAACGAATTCAGCGAGAACTCCTATATCGAACCCAGCCAGAAGTATGGCCGGCGCTATCTCGATGTCTTACGCGATACCCAGACGACGGTCACGCCGAACGTCGAGAACCTCGATTCCAGCGCGCCCGGCGATATCCAGCCGCGCATCGACACGTTGCTACCGCTCGCCGCGCTGGCCGCGCTGTTGATCGGCAGCATCGGGGTTCTGGTGTGGCGGCGCTGGCGCCGAAAGGATGGCCGATCTATGTCAATGCGCTTCTGAGAATCCAAGTTGCCCGGTGCGCCCACCGCGGGGGCCGGGATCGCTACCCGTTACCAGGAGGAGATCACCATGCGCCCTTCATCCATCGTGTTGAGGCTCGTTCCCGCTCTGGTTCTGCTACTGGGACTGACTTCTATCCTGGGCGTCGCCGCCCAGCCCGCGGCACCGGGCGACCCCGGCCGCCCCGCGCAAGACGCGAACCTGGTGGTCAACGGCGGTTTTGAGACGGGCCAACTGAGTCCGTGGACCGTGCCGTATCCCTCGACCGACCCGGGCGCGGGCGTCATTGTCACGAGTCCGGTCTACACCGGCAGCCATGCCTTACAGGTGATCACCAACGCGCAAGCCGGGATGCCCAGTGGCGTGGCCGGCGGGGGGAATTGCGACCCGGTGGGCCTGCGCATCCCGGTGCAACCCAATGCCACCTATAACTGGTGGGCCTGGGTCTTTATCCCGCAGGGCACGGCGCTCGACAGCGCGTATATGCGCGTGGCCTGGTATACCGCGGCGCACTGTGACGGCGGCGTGCAAATCGACTCACAGCGCAGCCACCCGGTGAGCGCCGGAACCGGCACCTGGGTGCAGACCTCGGGCGAGGCCGTCGCGCCGCCCGACGCCGGGTATGCGGAGATTCGCCTGCTGGCCGTCCCGGCGACCAACGCATCCGTCACCGTCTACTTCGACAACGTGACGCTGGTGGAAGTGCCGGCCACGCCGACCCCCACCAACACGCCGCTGCCCACGCCGACCCCGCACGCCGGGCATTTCGAGGATGTGCCGCCGGCCAACCCCTTCTATTCCTTTATCGAGTGTATCGGCAGCCGCAACCTCATCAGCGGCTATGTCTGCGGCACCACGCCGGATGAACCGTGTGTCGGGCCGGAGGACAAGCCCTACTTCCGCCCGGCGAACAACCTGACGCGGGGCCAGGCGGCCAAGATCGTCGCCCTGGCCGCCGGCTATAGCGGGCAGCCCACCACGCAAACCTTTGAGGATGTCCCACCGGCACAGCCCTTCTACCAGTGGATCGAACAGGCGGCCGGCCACGGGGTGATCAGCGGCTACACCTGCGGCGGGCCGGGCGAACCCTGCAATTCGCCGGGCAACCGGCCCTACTTCCGGCCCAGCGTCAACGTGACGCGCGGCCAGTTGGCGAAGATCGTCGCCAACGCGGCCCGGTTCAACGATGCCATCCCGGCCACGCAGCAGACCTTCAGCGACATCCCCAGCAGCCAGCCGTTCTGGCTGTATATCGAGCGCGTGGCCCACCACGGCGTCATCAGCGGTTATACCTGCGGCGTGGCGCCCGCCGGTCCTTGCGATAACCAGAATCGCCCCTACTTCTTGCCGGGGAATAACGTGACGCGCGGCCAGACGGCCAAGGTGGTCGCCAACGCCTTCTTCCCCAACTGCACGCCGCTCACGCCCAGCCCCACGCCCACCCGCGTCCGGGCGACGCCCACCGCAACTCCGGTGTCCGGCCCCGCGGCGGGCGGCAAGTAGGCCAGGGCGCGGCCGTGACCACCGGCGAGCGGGTATGCGCCCGCCGGTGGTCACGTGGCGGAGGCCGGTCGCCTTTGTAAGGGCCGGTTTCAAACCGGCCTGCCACCCCGCCGCATCACGGCGGGGGACTACTGTCCGCGGGCGCGTGCCGGCCCAGCGGCGACTCGTCATAATGGGCCAGCAGATCGGCGGGATCGTCGTAGATGGCGACGGCGCCCGCCAGGTCGGCGTCCTGGTAGCCGCCGCAGCGCACCGCGATGGTCGGGATGTCCAGTTTCGCCGCCGCCTCGACGTCATAGGGCGTGTCGCCGATCATGAGGACCTCATCGCGGGCGTAGCCCAGCCGGTCCAGGGCCGCCTGCACAATCTCCGGGTCGGGCTTCGAGCTATGCACCTGCCGGGGCGGAGGGTCGTCCTCGATCAGGTGCTCGGCGCCCGCGACTTCCAGCAAGGTGTCCATAATGTGGCCCTTGGCGGCGCTCGCCAGCACCAGGCGCAACCCGCGTTCGCGCATGTGCTGCAATAGCTCATGGGTGCAGGGAAACGCCTCCACGTGCGGCAGATACTCGGACTCGAAGATCTTGCTATGCAGCTTGCTGAGTTGTTGCCCCTCCGGACTGGATTTCTCGATCCCCGCAGCGGCGGGCAGCAGGGTATCGCTGCCCATGCCGATCAAGGGCCGGATTGTGTCCGGCGCCATGGGATACCCGGCCTGGTGGAAGGCGGCGACCCAGGCGGCGACATGCGCCTCATTGCTGTCGACCAGCGTGCCGTCCACATCCAGAATCACTCCGCGCAACTGCTTCATACAACGACTCCTGCCCGAAAAGCGGGATGATAGGGGGCGGCATCGGCTTCCGGCGGCCAGCGGCGGCGTAATGTGGCCGCCATGGCCGCAAAGGTGGCCCCGATAGCTTCCAGATGCCCGAACTGCGCCGTCACCTGGGCGGCGAGGTCGAAGCGGATCAGGACGATTTGCTGTAGCGCCGGGATGCCCCATTCGTCGGCGCGTTCAGGCAGCACCGCCAGCGGCATGCTCCATTGACAACGCAGCAGCGCCCAGTAAATGCACGCCTCGACCACGGCCCGGTAGAAATAGCCGTCGTCGGCGGCCTCCGGACAACCCTCGGCCAGGGCGGCCCGGTAGACTGCCTCCATGCGCAACGGGATGGCTTGCGGGCTGCGGCTCACCGAGCGGCAGGTGGGAAAGTGGATGCGGCCACAGATGCCGTCGAGCAGGGCCGGCCGGAATCCGCCTAGCTCAAAGTCGCATAAGCGCACCGTCGCGCCGGCGCATAAGCAGTTACCGGGGCAGGAGTCGCCGTGGGTGTAGGCCAGGAACGGCCCCGGCTCACGGAGAGCGGCGATCAGCGCGCCCAGTTCGGCGTCCGCGCCGCGCGGGAGACGGATATCGAGGGCGGCGGCGGTCCGGCGCAACACAGCGGCCAGCCAGCTATAGTCGTCGAACGGACTCCGGCTCATGCCGGCGCCCAACGCGGCGCGGATACGGTCGAACACCGCCTGCTTGCCGATGGTCGCGGCGTGCATGCGGCCCAGCGTCGCGGCCAGGGCGGTCATCGCTTGCTCGGCGCGCGCCGGATCATCGCCGCGCAGCAGATCGTCCAGGCTTGCCCCGTCGCCCAGGTCCTCAAGCACGATGAGGCCGGCCTGGCGGTCGCCGGCATAAAAGCGCGGCGCGGGCGGCAGGGGGCCGCCCACTGCGGTCAGGAATTGCAAGCCGGCCCAGTCGTTGAACAGCAGCCACGCCGTCCCCGCGTACTCGGTCGCATCGGGGTCGTAGCGCTGATTCGCCCGCATGCGCGCCCGCTTCACGATCACGCTGCGCGGCGCCGCCGGCGGTCCGGCGCGCACCAGGAAGCGGTGGACGTTGCCGCGCTCGTTGAGCGCCGGCCCCGGCACGAGGCGCACGGTGCCGCCCCAGGCGCGGGTCAGCGCGAATTCGGTGAGGCCGCAGGTTTCCCGGAGATACTCGGCGCTATCCATGGCGATCCTCCTGCGCTGGTGGAAGATCCGATGATCGGGAGTGTCGCTTGGCCGATCCCTTATTATATTACCGAATCGCGGGCGAATCCGAAAGTTCAGGTTGAGACGACCGAATCGCGGAAATATAGACAGGGCGTCCGTTTTCTGCTATGATTGGCGCCACAAGTTCCGTGACAATCAGCATCCCTGGGCCAAGGGTGCGCGAAAACAGCGGGCCTTGCGCTCCGCACGGTGCTGGGCCACCCCTCCGTTGCAGCCACTCCGCAGCCGCGCATCCCGGCCAGGATGCGGGACAGCCTGGCCCTGCCGCCCGGTCCATCCGACCTTAGTCCCCAATTCTGATCCTGCCGGTAACTCCCGCCGCTGTCGCGCAATTATATTAGCGATAGATTTACAGTGCATTAATTGCCCTGTGTAGCTTACCACTCGAATTGACCGCTATTTAGCAGTAACTTCCTACTTATTGCGTTTCGCCCCCCACAGATACCTGCCGCCGCAGGTTGGTCACGATGGCACTTCTGCCATGGTCCCAGTAGTGAATCACCCAATTGGTGAGGAGGGATCCCCATGTACGACGATGCCGAACGCGCGCAGAGTCCCCGCATTATTATGTACTCGCAGGATGGCTTTGGCCTGGGCCACATGCGCCGGACGAACTCGATTGCCGGCTGGTTCCTGCGCATCTGTCCGCAGGCCTGCATCCTGACGCTGTCCGATTCCCGGCTCGGCGAGTTCTTCGCCAGCTCGCGCAATCATGATTACCTTAAGCTGCCGTCGATTGTGAAGACCGGGCCGGGCAACTGGCGCGCGGTCAACCTGGCGCTGCCTTTCGACGAGATTTACCTGTTGCGCCAGGAAGTGATCCGCAGTGCGGTGCTCAACTTCCGCCCGCACATTCTCCTCGTCGACCATATGCCGCACGGCGCGATGGGCGAATTGCTGCCTACCCTGGAGGCGCTGCGCAGCAGCGGCGCGGACACCAAAATCGTTCTGGGCTTGCGCGATATCCTGGACGCGCCCCCGGTGGTGCAAGACCGCTGGCGGGTGGAGCGCGCCATCGAGGCGATCGAGCGCTACTATGATATGGTGCTGGTCTACGGTCAGCGGGACGTGTTCGACCTGGCGAAACAATACCGCTTCCCCCGCGCCGTGCGCAGCCGGATGCGCTATTGCGGCTACGTCTGCACGCCGAATATATCGCAGACCGCCGCCGGTATCCGGGCCGTCCACCTGGCCCAGGCGCCGGAGGACACCCGGCTGATCGTCTCGATGGCCGGGGGCGGCGACGATGCCTACCCGATGATGCGCGCGCTGCTCGACGCGCTGCCTGCGATCCTGGCCCAGCAAGCCTGCAAGCTCGTGCTGATTGTGGGGCCGTTTATGCCGCCGGAATCCCAGCGCGAT
>JAICKM010000169.1 GCA_025927935.1 Chloroflexia bacterium
GATGCTCAAGGGATTCGTGCCCATGCCGATTTATCTAGGGGCGCTGGCCGCCCTCGGCGCCGTTTTTGCGCTGGTCAGTATGTGGCGTATCGGCGTGGAGTTCCGCCGCGGCTAGAACCGAATAGGGCGCGCGCCTAGATAGCTGCAAGCTCCAGAAAATATCGCTCCCCTAACATATGCCGGGCAGACCCAAAACATAGTTGTAGGGATATGTAGTAACAGAAATACCGGCGCGCAAACGCCGGTATTTCGTCCTACGTATGACGGCAGAGACATGCACAGCGCGTCCGTCACCGTACCCGCCTTCCCCGCTGTGTGCCGCTGCCCGCCCAGGAACGAAGGGCTATTGCGCGCCCGCGCCCGTGCTGTCGATGCTGTCAACCGTGCTGAGGGATGCAGGTAGCCCGGCCGGGGTACGCCGGACCAGCGCG
This sequence comes from Chloroflexia bacterium, assembly GCA_025927935.1. The sequence goes on from JAICKM010000169.1 coordinate 432, forward strand.
GCCAGCTTCGCCGCCGGCTCCTGGGGCACGACCGGCTGCAACTGCGGCGCCAGCACCTTGCGATACATGGCCAGCGCCTGGGCCACCACCTGGTCCATGTTGTAGTACTTATAGGTCGCCAGCCGGCCCACGAAGTAGACACCCGGCGTGGCATCGGCCAACGCCTTATACTGCTTGTATAGCTCGGCATTCTCCGGGCGGGGCACCGGGTAGTACGGGTCGCCCTCCGCTTCCGGGTATTCGTAGACGATGCTTGTCTTGCGGTGCTCCTGCCCGGTCAGGTACTTGAACTCCGTGACCCGCGTATAGGCATAGTCGTTAGGGTAGTTGATCACCGGCGCCGATTGGTACACCGGCGCGTCGTGGGTCTCATGCACAAAGCGCAGCGACCGGTAGGGCAGCTTGCCGTAGCGGTATTCAAAGAATGCATCGATGGGGCCGGTATAGATCATCTCCCCGTAGGGGATGAAGCCCTCGATCTCCCGATAGTCCGTATTGAGCATGATCTTGATGTTGGGGTGGTCCAGCATCCGCTCGAACATGCGGGTATAGCCGTGCAGCGGCATGGCCTGGTAGGTGTCGGTGAAGTAGCGCTCGTCGCGGTTAGTGCGCGTGGGCACGCGCGCCGTCACCGAGGCGTCGAGTTCCGACGGGTCGAGGCCCCACTGCTTGCGCGTGTAGCCGCGGAAAAACTTTTCGTATAGCTCGCGGCCCACCTTGCTGACCACCACATCTTCCGACGTGCGGATTTCGGCCCGCGGCTCGGCCACCGACTTCAGGAAGTCATCCACTTGCAACGCGGTGAGATTCAACCCGTAGAGCTGGTTGATTGTGTCGAGGTTGATCGGCATGGGCACAAGCTGGCCGTCGACCAGCGCGCGCACGCGATGCTGGTAGGGCCGCCAGGCGGTGAACTGCGACAGGTACTCGAATACGTCAGCGGAATTCGTGTGGAAGATGTGTGGCCCGTATTTATGGACGAGCAGGCCATCGTCATTGTAGTGATCATACGCATTGCCGCCGATATGCGGGCGCACATCGCAAATCAGGATATTCTTGTCTGCATCGCGCGCCAGCCGTTCGGCCAGAACACAGCCGGCGAAACCGGCTCCAACAATCAAATAATCGAACATGAGCATACCTTGCCTTTTCTCTGGAATGTAGGTAGCCCGTTGGCTGCTCGCGGCTCAGCAACGTTGCTCATTCACTAAACTACCGGTGGAAAGAGTGATCCTGACTCAGCATAAGCAACTTTCATACCTTACCATGATATTATAAAGGGATATGTAGAACACATTTAACGTTGGAGGCATTATATCTACCCATAGCTCAAGCTGCCGCGCAAGCGACAGCCAGAAGCCATCGGCAGGCACCGCTCCGAATTTTACACGGGTAAAAGAGGTAATTCGCTAATAATTACTCGGCGACGCGCTCACGTTCCAACGCGACCACCGGGATTTGGCGGGTGATTTTCGCCTGGTGTTCGGCAAAAAAGGGGTATTGCGCGACGATGCGCGTCCAGAGTCGCTCCCGCTCCTCTCCTTCTAGGACCACGGCGCGGGCACCATACGTCTCGGTGCCGACCTCGACGGTGACGTGCGGGTGGGCCACCAAGTTGCGGTACCAGTCGGGGTCGCGCGGCGCGCCCGCGTTGGAGGCAATCACGAGCAGGCGGTCGCCGTCGGGGATGTACATCATGGGGGTGGTGTAGCGCCGGCCGCTCTTGGCGCCCGTGGTCGTCAGCAGGACCAGGGGCCGACCGGGCATTGGCCCGCCACTCTGGCTCCGGGTCGTGCGGAACTCCTCGATCAGTTGGCGGTTGTAGTCGTTTTGATCAGGCATAAGCTCTCCCTTTGTAGAGAACTACCCAGCACAAACCGCGCCATCCTATTACACAGGCGCCGCGTTACCGGCCGGTCTCCGGTGGTCCTGTCAGGCTTCCGCCACGACGATGTGGGCGGCCATCGGCGCCCGCAGATGATCACCGTCCCGGTAGGGAGCGAGCGCGTCCGCCATAGCGGCCCGTACCTCAGCGGCGAGCGCGGCCCGCTCCGCCGGGCTGCGCCGGGCTAGACTGGGCACGGCCGCCGCCGAGGCAGCGACGGTTAGCTCTACAAAGCGATCGGGTTCCGGCAGGCGAATGACTTGCTGCACCGGAGTAATGCTCACCGTGCGGAAACTCCCCGCCGCCAGCACGCTCTCCAGAGCCGCCGCGTCGCCCAGGGAGAAGGCGGCGGCCACGTGCGGCGTGCCGGCGCGCGGGATCAGCTCGGTATAGAGCAGGTCGTACACCGGGTTATGCGCCAGGGTCTGGTAGACGCTGAGCACGGCCCGACCTCCCGGTCGCAGCACCCGCCGCATCTCGCGGACCGCCGCGGCGCCGTCGGGGAAGAACTGCAAGCCCTGCTGGCAGAGCACCAGATCAAAGGTTGCGGCAGGGAAAGGTAGGGCCTGCGCGCTGCCCCGCACCCAGGCGCCCGGCGCCGCGTCCGGCGGGAGCATGGCCCGCCGCGCCACGGCCAGCATTACCGGGCTGACATCCAGCCCCACCACCCGGCCCCCCACGCCTACTTGCGGGGCCACGGTGCGCGCCGCGATGCCCGTGCCGCAGGCCACGTCGAGCACCCGCGCGCCGGGCGCGGGCTGCGCGGCATCCAGCAGCACCGCGGTCCACGGACCGAAGATGTGGGGCACAAAATAGGCTTCGTAGGTTTCCGCCGGGTTGGGAGGCGGTTGGGCAGGCGAGGTCACCAGCAAGACTCCTTCTACTACACCGGCAATCCCACCGATCGCCGCAGATCCATCACGGACAGTCAATCTTAGCTTGGTCAGGCCGCGCAGGCGGCCTTTGTAAGCGTAGCCCGCGGCTTGAACCGCCCGGCGCTACGCGGGTGACGGCCCCGCTTCCCGCGCACCGGGCGCCGCGGGCGGATCTTGCGAATCGCGGGGCGGCTGCTCGGTGGGCCGGAAGATGCCCGCGAGTTGGGCCACGGCCAGCACCCCTGCGGCTACCGCCGTGACGATCACGCAAGTTGCGAAGACGGCCGCCGGGCCGCCCGCATCGTAGAGCGCCCCGCCGAGCAACCCCGCGACCAGCGGCGCCAGCCCCCACACGCCTGCACTCAAAAGGCCCTGGAACGCGGTGGCCCATTCAGCCGGGGCCAGGGTATCGACCAGGCGGACGGTGGTGGGCAGGAACAGGCCGAACCCCAGGCCCTGGAGCACCGCCACACCGAGCAGCAATTCCGGCTGCCGGATATAAAGAAAGCCTATATACCCGCTGCCCTGCAACAGGTAGGCCAGCACCAGCGTCCACGGGGCGCCCAGCCGCCGGATAATATTCTCGCTCCAATGCATGGTCGGCAACTCACAGAAGGCCGTCAGCCCCGCGAACAGCCCCACCAGGAACTGCCCACCGCTCAGCTTGTCCAGGTAGACACCACCAAAGGTCAGGGCCATGCCCATGCCCAGGCCGAGCAGAAACGTAGCGACCAGCACGATGCGCAGCCGATTATCGCGCGTCACCACGCGCAGCGAACTAGGCGCTTCTGAGCGGACCGGGCGCTCGTCGTCCAGCAGCGGGGCCACCAGCATCAGCGCCAGAAACAACACCGCGGCCAGCGGCAATACCACCCGGAACCCGGCCTCTTGCCACAGCGCCCCGCCGCCCGCGGCGACCAGCGCATAGCTGAGCGACCCCCAGAGCCGCATCTGCCCGTAGGACAGCCCCCGTCGCGCGGCCATGCGCGCCAGCAGGCCGTCGGCAATCGGTCCGATGGGGCTGGTCGAAATCGCCAGCAGGGCCACGACGACCAGCAACCCCAGAAACGAGGACGGCAGCATCAGCGCCAGCAGGCTGAGCGCCGTGCCCGCCATGCCCGCGCTGAGCATACCCAGCCGCCACCCGCGCCTATCCGCCAGCGCGGAGAGTGTCGGGGCCGCCACCAGCGCCATCAGCGGCCCGAACGCCACCAGAATGCCGATCTCCTGCCCGGACAGCCCGCGCCGGGCAAAGAACACGCTGAGGAAGGGCATATAGGTCGCGGCGGCGCCATAATAGCCAAAATAGAACAGCCCGCCGCGCGCCGCCGGGCTGAGGCGCGTGCGCCATCGTGCAAACATAATCATCCCCTATAGAACGTTGAGCAGGACGTTGCCTAGCCCGCCGGGCGCGCGGCAACAAAACGTGGACCGGCCCTCGTCCAGCCGTTACCCGCGGCTCCGCGCCCAGTCAGGCTTTACTCCGGGCCATAAACGCCTCTAGCGAGCGGCGGGCGTTCTTCCGAATCGTCGCTTGCATCGGCGGAAACCAGCCCAGGAGGGTGCCGACCGGGCCTAGCGCCATGCCCGCCCATTTCCATAGGTCAAACGAATCCTGCTGCCGGGTAATCTTACCGTTCTGGAACCGGAACTGCGAGGTCACCTGGTTGCGCACGCGGCGGCCTGTCTGGGAGAAAATATAGGTCGCCTCCCAGGACGCGCTGCCCGTCTGCTCGTCAGCATGGATATCGCGGTAGGTCAACTGGAAATCCTTGGCACGGCCGGTCAACATCTGCCACATCGCCCCCACCTGCGGTCCCCGCAAGCCGGCGAACACCGGGTCGGAAAACTCGATTGCCGGATCATAGCAGGCGATCATGCCGGCGGCATCTCCCCGTTGGAAGCTCCGATAAAACTGCTCGATCAAATCTTCATTGGGAGTCATAGGTTCCTTTACTGGTCTAAACCGCGGCAGGCCGATTATGAGGCTGGTGGGGTGTGGAACACCATTCCTGGCGCGGGGTTCGTCAAGTCCCGCGCGAGTTATTATAGCCGTTCCGGCGCCGTTCCGCCTGTTGGCGTGCTAGTCAGGAGTGCGCGGCGGGATTTTACATCCCTCGCCTGATCCGCCCGTCCATCCTCGATGCCGGGCGCCTCTCGCCCCTGGCTGTGACGGGCGGCAGGGCTAGATTGGTGCCGTGCGGTATAATGGCCGGAGCAATACACCGATACTTGGAACCCACGGAAAGGTGAGTAAGAACATGATTCAGGCGGTTGTGATGCCCGCGCCGCGGGCGCCGCTGGCGCTGCGCGAGTTCTCCGAGCCGCGGCTCGAACCCGGCGCGGTCTTGCTGCGCACGCTGGGCAGCGAAGTGTGCGGCACCGATGTGCATCTCTGGCACGGGCGGCTGGCCGGCGTGCCCTACCCCATCATTCCCGGCCATGTCAGTGCTGGGGAAGTGGCGGCCATCGGCGGAGCGGCGGCGGATGTGGACGGCAGGTCCCTCGCGGTGGGCGATGTGGTGACGGTCCTCGACGTGTACGGGTCGTGCGGGCGCTGCTGGTACTGCACCGTGGCCCACGCCACCACGCGCTGCCCGCAGCGCCGCGTCTACGGCATCACCCTCTCGGCGGACGAGGGCTTGCTGGGTGGCTGGGGCGAATACATCTACCTGCGCCCCGGCGTGCATATTATCAGCCTGCCCGCCGGCCTGCCCTGGGAGACCTTCCTGGCGGCGGGGTGCGGGCTGCCCACGGCGCTCCACGCCTGCGAACGCGCGGAGATCGGCTTCGGCGATACCGTGGTGGTGCAGGGCAGCGGCCCGGTCGGGCTGAGCGCGGCGATCCTGGCCCAGTTGCGCGGCGCGGGCCAGGTGATCGTGATCGGCGGCCCGCCGCACCGTCTGGCGATGGCGACCCGCAGCGGCGCCGACGCCGTGCTCGACATCGGCGCGCTGGACGCCGCCGCGCGACTCGAGGCGGTGCGCGATCTCACCAACGGGCGGGGCGCCGACGTGACCATCGAGGCCACCGGCGTGGCCGCCGCCGTGCCCGAAGGTATGCGCCTGACCCGCGACGCGGGCCGCTACGTCGTCGTCGGCCAGTATACCGACGCCGGCCCGGCCACCTTCAACCCGCACCTCGACCTCAACCGCAAGCACCTCGACGTGCGCGGCTGCTGGGGCAGCGACGTGAGCCATGTCTACCGCGCCGTGCAGGTCCTGGCCCGCTACCACACCCGCTTTCCCTGGAGTGCCTTCATCAGCAAGCGCTACCCCCTCGCCCAGGCCCAGGATGCCCTCGAAGATGTGGCAGCAGAGCGCGTAGTCAAGGCGTTGATCGTTCCATCATAAGCAGAAGCGCCGGCAGCGCGCGCCGCCGGATTATACGGGACTTGCAACTATTTGGCGGATGTGGATAATCAATCGGGCGACAGCAAACCTGGCCCGTCCGGATGACAGGCCGGGCCGGACGACCCACGACAGAGTAGACCAATGAGCAAGACCAACCAGCAAGACAACCTGCCCGCCATCGAACCCGTGCCGTCGCCCGCGTCGGACAGTATGCCCTTCACGGCCCCGGTCGCCACGGACATCCTCGCGCCCGAAACCGGAGGCATCGCCGCCACGCCCGCCGCGGCCCACGCCGCGTTGCGCCGCCAGGTGCTCACCCTGTCCTGGCCGGTCATCCTCGAAAACCTGTTACAGTCGCTGATCGGCTTTGTGGATACGGCCTTCGTCGGCCACCTGGGCACCGACTCGCTGGCCGGCGTCGGCGGCGCACAGCAACTGGTCTGGCTGATTACCACCGCGCTCTCGGCCATTATGATGGGCGCGACCGTGCTGGTCGCCCACGCCATCGGCGCGCAGAACCCCGCCGAGGCCCGCCGCGTCTTCAAGCAGGCGCTGATCCTGGCCGGCGCCGTGGCCGTGGTCATCAGCATCGGCACCTACGCGCTGGCCGACCCCGCCGTGCGCCTGCTAGGTATGGACGCGAATGCCACCCGGCAGGGCGTACTCTATCTGCAAATCAGCGGCATCGGCATGCCGTTTCTCGTCGCCATGTTCACCGGCTCGGCCGTGTTGCGCGGCGCCGGAGACACGCGCACGCCCATGTTCATCACTCTGTTCATCAACATCATCACCGTCCCCGGCGCCTACTTGCTCATCTACGGCGCCGGGCCGGTCGCCGGGTTGGGTGTGGCCGGGTCGGCCTGGGCGGCCACGGTGGCCCGCGTGGTCGGCTGCGTGTTGCTGGCCTGGGTGTTCCTGCGCCCCCACCAGACACTCACTCTGCGCGAACCCGGCGGCTGGCGGCTCGACTTTGGCCTGGTGCGCCGCATGCTCAACGTCGGCCTGCCCACGGCGGGCGAGCAGTTCATGCTCAGCTTCGGCCTCACCCTCTATGGACTGATTGTGATCAGCCTGGGCACCGCCGTCTTCGCCACGCAGCGGGCCAGCATGAACATCGTGCAGATGGCCTTCCTGCCCGGTTTCGGCTTCGCCATGGCCGCCACCACGCTGGTCGGCCAGGCGATGGGCGCGGGCCGCACGCACCAAGCGGAGGCGGGCACCTGGATGGCGACGCGCTACTGCATGGTGCTGATGAGCAGTGTGGGGCTGGTCTTCGGGCTGTTCGGCGCCCCGCTGATGCATCTGTTCAGCGACGATCCGGAGGTGATCCGCATGGGCGGCGAAGCCCTGTTCATCGCCGCCTGGAACCAGCCGTTCATGGCCGTGGCCCAGGTGCTGGCCGGCGGCCTGCGCGGCGCGGGCGACACCCGCTACCCGATGGTCTCCACCATGATCGGCGTCTGGGTCATCCGCCTGCCGCTGGGCTGGCTGCTGGGCGTCGGCTTCGGCCTGGGCCTCGACGGCATCTACCTGGCCTACGTCCTCGACACCCTGCTGCGCGCCGGGATGAACCTCTGGCGCTGGCGCACGGGCCATTGGCGCCACATGCGCGTCTAGCTTCCCTTCTGCAATTTCGTTCCTGGCAACTGACGGGATATGTATAACACCTCCACCCGTCCGCTCAGGCAAAGTTATGCATGATTCCATCAGCGCCCATTCATGGCACGGATCTGGCACGGGCACCGCAATCTGCCATCGTGCAGGACGCACGTTCCGCTACCGTCGTGCGGCTGTATCAGACCGATAACCCCCACAAGCAAAGGAGTTACCCCCGATGATACGACCCATGATCCGCCGGGTTCTGGCCGGCCTGCTCGGCCTGGCCGGTGCGCTGCTGCTGATCGCCGTGGCGGCACGCCCCGCGGCCGCCGATGACTTCTCGGCCTACACTCTGCCCGGCGCCGCCGTGTACCCCGAAGGCGTGGCCTACCAGGCCGCCACCGGCGATTACTTCACCGGCAGCACCACCAACGGCGCCATCCTGCGCGGCAACATCAACCGCCCCGCCGCCGAAGTCTGGATCGTCGGCGGCACCGACGGCATGACCACCACGCGCGGCATGAAAGCCGACAGCCAGGGCCGGCTCTTCGTCGCCACCGGCCCGCAACGCCGGATGTACGTCTTCGATACCGCCACCAAGCAGACACTGGCGAAACTCGACTCCGGCGTGCAGCCCAGCTTCATCAACGACGTGGCCCTCACCCCCGACGGCGCGGCCTACTTCACCGACTCCTCGTCGCCGATGCTCTATAAAGTCGCTCAGACCGGCGGGCAGTGGACGCTGGAGAAGATCGACCTGGCCGGATCGCCCATCGTCTACGAGGCGGGCTTCAACCTGGGTGGCATCGCCGCCAGTGCCGACGGCAAATATCTGATCCTGGCACAGGGCAACAACGGCAAGCTGTTCCGCTACGACCTGGCCGCTCGCCAGGCCGTGCAGATCGACCTGGGCACGGAGGATGTCCTGGGCGCCGACGGGGCCTTGCTCGACGGATCGACGCTCTATGTGATGCGCAATGCCCAGAAACTACTCGTCACCCTGGCGCTGTCGAACGACTATACGCGCGGCACCGTCACGCGGGTTGCCACCGACCCCGCCTTCTCGTTCCCGACCACGATGGCCTTCATCCCCGGCCATATCCTGGTGACCAACTCGCAGTTCGACAAGCGCAACGCCGGGCAACCGCCCAGCCTGCCCTTCCAGTTGTTGAGCCTGCCCATTCCCGGCGCGGCGCCCGCCCCTGGCCCGGTCGGTATGCCGGCCACCGGCGCCCCCGCGCCCGACGCCGCTCTCCCGCTGGTCCTGCTCGGCACGCTCCTGCTGGCAAGCGGCATCCTGCTGCGTCGCAAACGGCCCAGCCTGGGCTAGCTCCGGCTCCGCGTGCCGCCAAGGCACCAAAGCAATACATTCGGCGGCCCGCGCATCCTGCGCGGGCCGCATCTATTCCGCTTCGCGCGCGCTCCGTCAGCACCAGGGATCACGGGTTGGCGGCTACAATCGCAAAAACCGTCCCATTCTTCGCGCCTTCGCGGTGAATAAAGGCCCATAGCCAACGCTGCCGCGATCTGCTAAGATAGACCCCGCAGCGCCGGCAAAGCCCCGGTAGTTGTGAAAGGACGGCAGCATGGACGAGTATCCGCAGTTCACCGTCACCGGCCAGGTGGCGCTGGTCACGGGCGCGGCGCAGGGCATCGGGCGCGCGTGCGCGCTGGCGCTGGCCCATGCCGGCGCCGATGTCGCCCTGGGGCTGCACAATGTGGACGCCGACCAGGGCCTGGCCGCGGCCATCGGGGCGCTGGGCCGGCGGGCGCTGCCCTTGCAGATGGATGTCACCCGGCTCGATCAGATCGAGCAAGCGGTCGCGGCGACCGTGGCCCACTTCGGGCGACTCGACATCCTGGTCAACAACGCCGGGCTGGGGCCGAGCAACCCCGCCGAGGACGTGCGCGAAGAGGATTTCGACCTGACCGTGGCCGTCAATCTGAAGGGCACCTTCTTCGCCAGCCAGGCGGCGGGCCGCGTGATGATCGGGCAGCAATATGGCCGCATCATCAACCTGAGTTCGCAAGCGGGCTTCGTGGCGCTGCCCACCGAGTCGGTCTATTGCATGACCAAGGCCGGCATCGCCCACCTGACCAAGTGCCTGGCCGTGGAATGGGCGCCGCACGGTATCACCGTCAACGCCGTCGCGCCCACCTTCATCCAGACGCCCGGCACGGTCCGCTGGCTGGAGGACCCGGCCAACGCCGCCGACGTGGTCTCGCGCATCCCGCTGGGCCACGTGGGCCGCCCGGTGGACGTGGCCGGGGCCATCGTCTTCCTCGCCTCCCCCGCCGCCGCTCTGATCACCGGCGCCACCCTGCTCATCGACGGCGGCTGGACCGCCCGCTGACGACGCGCTGGCGCGACCCGCTCCCCACCAGGCGCAGGCGCGCGCCAGCCCTATACCGGGGGATGGGGCGGGGCGGGGCGGGCCGGCTAGCGGTCCAGCAGGTCCGGCGCTTCCTGGCGCAGCTTTTCCACCAGCCACATCTGAATCAGCGTCTGGTAGGGGATGCCCTTGCGCGCGGCGACTTGCTTCAGCGCGTCCAGATAATCGGCGCGGATACGCAGACCCACCGGCTTCTTCCTGGCCGCTGAGCGTACCACGGGCATCGGTTCCGTCACTTCCTCCAGCCCCGCCATATAGGGGCCGGTATCATGGGTCGCGAACCACGCCGCAGCAGCCTCCTCGTCGGCAAAACTTGGTATTTCGGCCATCTTACCTCCGCCTCCTACGAAATTGCATCTTCTCTCC
>JAICKM010000610.1 GCA_025927935.1 Chloroflexia bacterium
CGGATCGCATCTCAGCCCCGGCAGCCACGCGTTATCGATTACAGCCGGCACGCACGAGATCGGCCCGGTGACCATCGCCGTGCAGGACGACGTGGCCGGGTAAACCGCAAACGGAAAGGGATAGGGACAGGCGCATGGGACGGACGGTGCTCGTTGACGGCTATAATGTCATCCGCCGCGACCCGGTGCTGGCGCGGTTGGAGCGAACGAGCCTGCAACTGGCCCGCGATACCCTGCTGGCCTGCATCAATGCGTCGCCGCAGTTCCGCAACGACGAGGTTACGGTCGTCTTCGACGGCGCCGGGAGCCGGGAGGCGGGCGTCACCGGGGCGCGCACCTTCCGCCGGGGCCGCGTGCGCGTGATGTTCTCGCCGCCCGGCGAGACCGCCGACGCCGTCTTGCAACGTCTCGCCACCACCGCTCCCGCCGGCACACTCGTCGTCACTGACGACCGCGAGATCCGCGAAAGTGTCAGCCGGTCGGGCGCGGGCAGCACCAACCTCGCGCCGCGCGCCGCCCCCCGGCCCGCCACGCCGCCCGCCCCCCGCCCCACCGGCACCTGGGTCAAGGAAGACGACCTGGCCCCACCCCGCCGCGACTCCAAAAAGGGCAACGGCCGCCGCGCCCCCCGCAAACGCAATCGCCCGCCGGAGGATTTGCGCTGGTAGCGACGAGTGGTCAGTGGCCGGTAGTGTGCTACGCACCGTTGCGCGAACAGTGGTCAGTAGAGACGAGATAAGCGGTTGCCACAGTATAATACGATAAAGCTCGTGAGCTACTGATCGGGTCTGCTCAACCCCCGCCTCTTCCGCCCCCGCTTGCTACTCACAAATCATTCGTCCTACTGACCACTGTTCGCGCAGCGGTGCGTAGCACACCACCGACCACTCGCTTGTCGCCAAGGCCCCGGCCATGATATGATAATGACATGTTCCTGCCCAGCTACCGCTACACCCCCGCGATTACCGAGGCCCTGGCCGAGATGGAACGCCTGCGTGCCCGGTTAGCCGCGGGCGAGCCGGATCTGGAGGCGCGGGTCCCGGCGCGGCGGGCCGCCGTCGCGCGGCGGGCGGCGGGCGCGGCCCGCCTCGACGGCATCGCGGTGGACAGCGCCGAGGCGGCGCGCATCCTGGCGGGCGAGGCGGGCGCTTACCCTGCGCGCACGGCCCATGCTGTGACCGCCTACGCGTTCACGCTGGAGCAGATCGCCGGCGACTGGCCCGCCAACCGCGAGATCACGAGCCTGCCGATCATCGCCGGACTCAACTTCTTTCTGACTCACGACCCCGCCCGGCGCGGCCCGCCGCCGGGGCTGCGCCGCGAAGCCACCGCCCTGTGCGATATGCGCGACGGCCGGCCCCTGGCGCTCACTCCGCCGCCCGCCGCCATCCGCCCGGCCTTGCAAGAACTGGTAGGCTGGCTGCACAGCGCGCGCTATGCGGTGGCCCCGGCGATTCGGGCCGGGATCGCCTGCGCCCGTATCTGGCAGATCCAGCCGCAACAGGAAGCGAACGCGCGCACGGCCTGCGCCTATACCGCCCTGCTGCTGCACCGCGCCGATCTGCTGCCCGACGGATTGCCGGGCATCGAAGCCGCATTCGCCGCCGATGTCGATCGCTTCTATGCCGCGCTGCTCACCGCGCTGCCGCCCACGCCCGACACGCCCGCCGAGTGGACGCCCTGGCTGGAACATTTCCTGGGCGTCTTGCGCGACGAACTCCGCGCCTTGCAAAGCGGTGCGCGGCCCCGGCCCGACCGCGGCCCGGCGCCCGTGCGACTTAATCCGCGCCAGCGGCGCATCCTGGAATTGTTGGCCCCGCCGGGCGCGTCGCTGGCGAACCAGGAATGCCAGCAGATGTTCGCCGTCAGCCCGGTCACGGCAGCGCGCGACTTCCGGGAGCTGGTCGAGCTGGGCCTGGTGGAGATGCACGGCCAGGGCCGGGCCACTTACTATGTGCGCGTGCCGCCCCCGGCATAGCCCACCTTAAGCACAGAGGTACGATCGCATGTCCGACGCCAATCAACCGCCCCGGCTCAGTCCCGACCAGATCCGGCGCATCATGGAGGCCGCCCGCGAACACGCCGCCGAGTCACCCCCGCTGCCCCCCGCCGCCCCGTCGCCTGCGCCGGAGACCGCCGCGCCTGCCCAAGTTCCTCCCGAAGACCCCCGCCGCACGCAGGCCGCCGCGCTGCACCAGCAAGCCATCGCCGACCTCCAGGAAGGCAAGACCGCCGAGGCACGCGCCCGGCTGGAACAAAGCCTCGAATTAGAGCGCGGCATCGGCGCCCCCGCCGATACGGCGGCCACCCTGGTCATGCTGGGCCAGATTCTGTTCAGTCAGAACGAGCGCGAACCGGGGCTAGCGATGGCCCGCGAGAGCCTGGCGATCTTCGAGGAGCGCGACGCGCCCGAAGCCGCCCAGGTGCGGGACATCGTGACCCAGATGGAAGCCCTGGTCCGCCAGGACGCGCCGGGCGGCTCGCGCGATCTGCTGCGCCAGGGTATCACGGCGCTGCAAGAGGGCGACGGCCAACTGGCGGGCGAATTACTGGAAAGCAGCCTCAACGCCGCCGTCGCCGCGGGCGACGGCAACGTGGCCGCCGGGGCGCTCCACCATTTGGGCCTGCTGCTGTTTTCGGCGGGCCACCTGGAGCAGGCCCAGGCCATGCTCCGCGACAGCATCGAACTCAACCGCACCCTGGGCGACGATCCCGCGCTGGCCGCCGGGCTGGCCGTGCTGGGCCAAGTGCTGGTCGAGCGCGGGGAGCGGGCCGAGGGGCTGCGCGTGTTGCGCGAAAGCGTGCTCACCTGGAATGCCGCGCACATGCCGGCGGAAGCCGCCCAGACCAGGGCGCTCATCGCCGAGATCAAAGCCGAGCAAGCCGGGCCGCCCCCCTCCGCTTGAGCCGCGCGTCGCGGATCGCCGTACAGCAAGGAACCCAGCCGATCCGGCTGGGTTCCTAGTTATCGCATATCCAGAATCGACGGCGGACGCGGGTTATCGCCCCTCGCCTGGGAAGCCTTTCAACTCCGACGTGCTCTCGCCACCGGGCGGCACTTGGCTGAACCACTGCCAGACGGCGTCGGATTCCTGCTTGCTCCAGCCATAGCTGTCGGTGAACGTGTTCCACTCCTGGCGATCTTGCTCATTGAACTGCAACTCCAGCGCGTCAAGCTGGGTCGGGGTCAGGCGGGTTAGTACTTCCGGGCGATTCACTGCCGATCCGCCCCCCTGGTTGCCTTGATTGCCCGTTTGCCCGCTGCTATTCTGATCCATGTGCTACATCCTCCTACTATCGTAATCGGCCACCCGCGCTCTGCGCGTGGCACTCCCCATAGTCGCATAACCTATGCCAACGTGTAGCGTCAGTGGTCGGTGGTCAGTCGTGTAGGAGACGGTGTCACGCTGAGCGCAGCGAAGAGTCTCGTCTCAGGGGGGCGCCAAAGCCCCTGTCACGCTGAGCGCAGCGAAGAGTCTCGTCCGCTTTCGTTCACGTCAACAGCAGGATAAATTCTTCGTCATCCTCGCCGGCAAGCGTAAACCCGCATTTTTCCAACACCCGGCGCGATCCGATGTTATGTTTCGCCACATGAGCATAGAGCGGGCGCGGCGTGATTTGCGTTAGAAAGGCGGCCAGCGCCTGCGTGGCGATACCCCGGCCCCAGTAGTCCCGCCCCAGCCAGTAGCCGACCTGGCGCACCCCGTCCTGCTCCCAGCTGCCGATATTGCCTGCCACCTGCCCATCGACGAGGATCGTCTGCTTGGCAAGGGTCGGGTCAGCCAAAATCGCAGCCCAGTGCGCCATGAACGGCGCCCGCTCCCTGGCCGGGAACGCCGCCATCTCCGTGGCCGCGGGATCGCGCTGGTGCTCGAAGAACAGCGGCAGGTCCGCATCCGTTACATCGCGCAGGCGGACCTCGCCAGGCACATTGTTTGATGCGTGTTTCTCCACGGCGTGCTCTCCAGTATTGGCAACTACTTATAGGGCACCGGTGCGGCAAGATCCCAGATGTTTATTGCCCCGTTCGCGCAACCCTCGACTACCCACCGACTGTCAGGGGTCAACGCGAGGCTATAGCCCGCGAAGTCATCCTTCCACCAGGAAAGTACCTGCTTAGTCCGCAAATCCCACGCCCACATCATACGCTGCTCCGCGCCGGTGGCAAAGATGCGGCGCCCATCTGCCGTCACTGCTACCGCCTCGATTATATGACAATGCGGAGTGACGAATGCCTGTCCCGCGCCGGTACTGAGATCCCAGGCCCATACCGTTGGACTCTTCCCGCCGGATACGAACTGGCGACCGTCCGGCCCAGTCTCCAGCATCTTCAAATTCACGCCGCCCGATAACGCGCATGTTCCATCAGGAGTCACGTCTACCGTATAGACGGGACCGGTGTGCCCGAAAA
>JAICKM010000168.1 GCA_025927935.1 Chloroflexia bacterium
ATTCCAACCGCCCCTACTCCGCCGCCCCAGCAGCCACGCGCGGTGCCTGGCGGAACGTGTCCGGCTGCGGCGGCCTCAGGTTGGCGACGGTGCTGCGGCAGTTGGCAAAGGGCGGGCCAGGGCAACCGGCTGCCGGCCATACCGTCTACCACGATGCCGACCACCTGCCGGCCATCCTGCTGCCAGTCAAGCGCCGGTAATGTGCCGCCCCGCCCCATCCCGCCGACGCGGGTACGGGCGGCCCTGGAGCGGGCGGCGGCCCCGGCCTCAGCGGGGATAGTCGCGCCAGAGCCAGCGCATCGTGTCGGGGAAGATCGCCCCGCCGTGCGCCAGCGAGTGCCCCCCTTCGCCCAGCACGAACTGGTAGTCATAGCCTTTGTAGGCCAGCGCCGCGGCCATGTCCTGGTTGGCGATCACCCAGTTGCCAAAGACTACATCCAGATCGCGCGTCCCCGTCTGCAAGAATACCCGCAGCGGCCGGGCGGCACTCTTACGAATCAGCGCGGGATAGCGGTTCCCGCCCCGAATGGCGGTGAAGCTGCCGCAGTGACTGACCACCTTGCTGAAGGCGTCTGGGCGTTCCCAGGCCACCGTGAACGCGCAAATCCCGCCGGAACTGATCCCGCAGATCGCCCGCCCCGCCGGGTCGGCGACCAGGTGATATTGCTGCTCCAGCGGGGGCAGCAACTCTTCCAGCAAGAAGCGCGCATAGCGGTCGCCCAGTGAGTCGTACTCCACACTGCGGTTGTCGGTTCCACCCCAGCCCGGCAGCCCCGGTCCCTGCTCGCCGGGGTTGACCAACAGTCCAATCGTCAGCGGCATGGCCCCCTGGTGGATCAGGTTGTCGAACGCGATGGGGACATTGGCGTCGGGGCCGAGATAGAGCGAGGCATCCTGGAAGACCATTAAGCAGGCCGGGCGCGATCCGTCGTACTGCTGGGGCACATACACCCAGTAATCGCGCTCAACGCCGGGATAGATGCGCGCGCTGGTCCAACGATACCGGCGCACGTCCCCACGCGGGACGCCCGCCTGCGGCATCGAGTCGGGGCCAAGCGTATAGGGTCCCGGCGTGGCGTGCGCCGTGGTGAGCGTCACGGCGTCGGCGGCCGACATCGGTTCGCGGGGTTCCTCGGCGGGATCGGGGTGGGGAGTGGCAGCAGGTTCCGGCATCACATATACTCCTTGCCGCAGGCGCCCGCGGCGCGCAACGAACGGGTGAATAGCTCGATTCCCAGCCGGCCGGCCCAAGGCACACCGGCCCCTAAATGATCTTGCCGGGGTTCAGCAGCCCTTGTGGGTCGAAGAGCGCCTTCAGCCGGCGCATCCAGTCCAGGGCCGCGCCGTGTTCCGCGGCCATATAGCCCCGTTTGACCAGCCCGATGCCATGCTCCCCTGAGGCGGTGCCCCCCAGCGCCAGCGCATGGTGGACGAGCTGCTCACCGAAGGCGTGCGCCCGCTCATAGTCTGCGGGCGCCACCGCCACGAGAGTATGGAAGTTGCCGTCGCCGACATGACCCAGGATGCTGCCGTGCAGCCCCAGCTCGCCCAGCAGTTGTTGGGCGTGGGCAATGCTCTCGGGCAAGCGGGCCAGCGGCACCGCCGTGTCGGTGATCAGGTACACCTGGCCGGGGTGCATGTTGACCAGTGCCCAGTACACATGATGGCGGGCCTCCCATTGCGCGGTGCGCTCCTCCGGGGTGCGCGCCACCGCCAGGTCGGTGGCTCCGGCGTCGCGCATCAGGGCCTCCACCAGCGCCACCTCGGTCTCCATCGCCGCCGCTGTAGCCGAATGAAACTCCAGGAACAACCCCGGCGCCTCTTGATAGCTGCGCCCCAGGTAGCGGTTGATACTGCGCATGCTCAACTCGTCGACCAGTTCGAGCCGGGCCACCGGCAAGGCGCTGCTCATCACGGCATACGCGGCCTCGGCGGCGGCGGTGATCGAAGGGAAGAAGACGCGCAGGGTGTGGACATGGTCGGGCAACGGATGCAGGCGCACGGTCAACTCGGTGATCACCCCGAGCGTGCCGGAGGAACCGATAAACAGATCCTTGAGGTCGTAGCCGCTGCTGGTCTTGAAGACCGGGCGCCCCAGGCGCAGGATCTCGCCATTCGCCAGCACAACCTGGAGGGCCAGGGTGTTGGGCCGCATCCCGCCGTAACGCACGGTGGTGGTGCCGCTGGCATTGGTCGCCGCCATGCCGCCCAGCGACGCATCGGCGCCGGGATCCACGGGAAAGCAGAGGCCGGTGTAGCGCAAGGCGGTATTGAGGGCGGTGCGGGTGACGCCGGGTTGCACCACGGCCAGAAAGTTCTCGGGCTGGATACTCAGCACCCGGTTCAGGCGGGAGAGGTCGAGGCTGAGGGTGGGCACCTGGGGATCGGCCGGCACCAGGGCGCCTTCCAGGCTGGTGCCGGCGCCGAAGGGGATCAGCGCGACGTGGTGCGCCGCGCACCAGTTCACGACGGTTTGCACGTCCTCTAACTGCTCGGCATAGGCCACGGCGAGCGGCGGGCGCACTTCGGGGAAATTCTCGTCCCGACCATGACTCTGCAAGACGGTCGGACTGGTGGTCACTTTGTCCGGACCTAGCTGCGCCTGTAGGTCCGCGAGTGCTTCGATCATGGGATCCCTCCTGCCTGCGGCGATCCGGTGGGAGCGGCAAAGGGCGCCGGGCTAGCCAGGGTGGAAGTGCGCCGCGCCATCCGGGCTAGCCCGGTTGCCGCCTGGTTCCGCGCCGCGCGGCGCCGCCCTGGGCGCCTGTAACAGCGCGCCCGGCCACCCGCCCGCCGCGTATGCGACCAGTAGTAGATGCGTGCGGGTCTATTATATAGCATTCAATCAAAAGATTCCTAATCACGCCGCGCTGGGCAAACGCGCCGCATAGTCATCCAGCGGCGTGCCGCGCCGCCGGCGGACCCGCGCCATATCCCTGGCTAGCTCGGTCAGCCGGGTCTCTACCCGGGCGATCAACGCTTCAAAGGTCGCAAAATACGCATTGTGTGTCCGGCCTTTACGTCTCGCCACAGATGCTCAATGGGATTGTAATCGGGCGAGTAACTCAGTACGTCCTCGACCTGCTGGTCGAAGCGGCCAAGCGCCTGCTCGC
This sequence comes from Chloroflexia bacterium, assembly GCA_025927935.1. Next base: position 3,114 of record JAICKM010000168.1, read on the forward strand.
CTCCACTTCAGCCTCGGCGAAGTCGCTGTCCAGACCGGGTTCGCCGATCAAAGCCACCTTGCGCGCGACTTCAAGCAGCGGGCCGGCCTCGCGCCCGGGGCGGTGGATGGCGCACTACCACATCGCCGAACACGCCCATAGCGGCATGATGTTCAGCTTTGACGTCTCGCCGGACGGTGGCTAAGAACAGCCGAAGACCGGAGTCTGAAGGCGACTGGGGGGAATTCTGCGGCAGGCCGCTTGCCGCAGGATTCCCCCAACGGGTCCGCCCGGGGAACCTTTGTCGCGCTCGGGGTGGTCGGTTGCAAGAAAGAGCAGCATCTCACGTCCGGTCCCTCGAACATGCGCCGCTATTTCTCGCAGCACAGCCACGAATTTTGCCAAACGAGTCATAGCACCCGCCACCTATCCGTTAAGATGCCCATCCGGTGGGGTCAAGTGCTATAATAACGTCACGCCTGATCCTTCACTTTCCTCCCTGCTGCACCGTAACCGCACCCTAACCGATAGGAGGTAGCGCATACGGACCTCTGCACCGGCGCAGAATCAGCCGCAACCGCCCGTATCCGCCGGCCTGGCGCGGTTTAATCCGGCGGCGCGGGGATTGGATCAGCGCCCGCATCCGATCCATGATGTGTGGCGCGCAATGGGGAATCACGTCTCGTCCGTATTCGGCCTGGCGGACGTAGAAAAACTATAGCGCGGCGGAAGAGTAATCGTCAGCGCTTGCTGTCCCTCGCTTGCTGCCCAGGGCAGCCTATGCGGCTCTATGGTTCTCAGTTGCGCCACTAACCGCACCCCAGGAGGATGCCGGCGGCCATGCGCTTGATCACCTATAATCTCGGCCAGGGCGGGTCGCGGGATTCTGCCCTCTGGGCGCGCCTGCTGCCCATGTTGGCGCCGGACCTCCTGTTTGTGCAGGAGTCCCGCGATCCCACCCTGGCCTGGCTTCCGGCACTCGCCGCTACCGGCCCTGCTGCCTGGTATTGGGCGCCGGTTCCGCACCGCCGCTGGGGCAGCGGTCTCTGGGTGCGTGCTGGTGCGCTGACACCCCTCGCGCTCCCCGCCGATTTCGCCGGCTGGGTCGCGGCGGCCGTGGTGGAAGGGTGGCCCTGGCCCGGCGGAGCACGGTCGGTGGTCGCGCTCAGTTTGCACGCTCCGACACGTAAAGGCAGTTCGTATCTCAGGGAAGTAGGGCGCATCCTGGACTGCGTGCCAGCACTGGCCGGAGGGCGGCCCGTGATCCTGGCTGGGGATTTCAACGTGGCGGTGGGCCTGCGCGCGCCGGGCCAGCCCATCGGGAATACGGCTGGGGAGCGCGCGTTTTTTGCGCGGTTGCGCGGGGAGTTAGACCTGATACCGGCCTGGCAGACCGCCCATCCGCAGGAACCGTTGGCCCGCACCCTGCGCTGGTTGCGCCGCCGGGACTCCTTGCCCTACCACTGTGACGGGCTCTTTATCCCGGCAGCCTGGGCGCCGGCCCTACAGGACTGCACCGTGCTGGAGGATGAGGAGTGGCTGGCGCTCAGCGACCATAATCCCGTGATCGCCACTCTGACCGGCGACCCGCTTGTTGCCGACCGGTTACGCCCACCGGCGCCGGGGGTCCAATCCTCTGCAAAAGGAGCCGGTCCGGGCAGCAACCGGGTGAAGCTGCCCAGACCCTATGCTCAGCATACCCCAGCTAGCTTACCACCGGATGAAAAATCAGACACGCCGGCATGACAAGATCGCAAAAGAGTGCCCGCAATGCGCGAAGCATCAGCGCTACGACATCACCTGGGCGGGTTGGCCGCGCCGCCGGCGGGTGACGGCGGCGCCTACGGCCCGGTGCGGCGGGTGTCGAAGACCACATCGTCGAAGACGACATTATAGGTCCGCCCGCTTTGCACGTCGCCCACTTGCAGGCGCCCGATCGGGCTGCTGCCCAGATTCGTACTGCTGGAGAGATCGCTCACCAGATTCCCATCGAGCCACACATCGGTGCGGCTCGCCGCGCCGTTGATCAGCGCGTGGAACTCCAGCGCGTGCCAGCCCCCGCTGATGGTGATCGTGCTGCCGAGCGTGGTGCCCGCCACATCGTTGCGCAGCCCCAACTGGCCCGCCGCGCTGATAAACAGATAGCCTAGCGACGCATCGCCGGCCGTCCGGTAGCGCACCAGATTGACCTGGCTGCTGGCGCTGACCAGATTAAAATAGAGCCGGGCATACCCCTCCCCATACGCCGCCGGCAACGTCTTCTTGGCGTAGGTGGTGCCCGTGGTGGTGTTGGCCTGCGCTGCGTAGCTGCCGCCATGCACCAGGGTCTGCTGCACGCTCAGCCCACCGCTGCTGCTCCAGGCGGCCAGATCCCCCGTCTCGAATCCATCGCTGAACACCACCGCGGGCGTCGCCGGTGGCGGGGTGCGGCTCGCGCCGGCCGTCGGGCTAGGTGTGCGGCTGGGGGTGCTCGTCCCCGCCAGTAGATTGGTGGGCGTCGCCGGCGGCGTGGCAGTCGCCACCGGAGCGGTCGCCGTGCTGGTCGCGGGGGCGGGCGGCGTGACCGTCCGGGAGGGCAGGGGCGTCCGGCTGGGGGTCTGGGTCACGGTGGGCACCGGCGTCCGTGTGCTCACCGGCGTCCGCGTTGCCGTCGCCACGCTGCTACCGAAGTTGTAGGTCTGCACGTCGAAGGTGCGGCCCTGTTCATCAGTCGGGGCCACCGTCACTTGCGTGCCGTTCACGCTGACTCGCAGGAAGTGGAACACCTGGCTGGCCGCCGCCGGCAAGGGGGCGCTCCCGCACGCGCTGCCGCCACCCAGCCCGCCGTTTGCGGTGTAGCTCCAGCCGATCCCGAAGGCGTCTTCCGCCGAGCATCCACGTTGCCCAATAGGTTCCAGCTTGGCGCCGCCCCCGCCCGTCAGATAGGTGATCAAACTGCCGGCGTTGGGTTTCGTGTTGCGCTGGTAGATATGGGCGTGACCGCTGAATGCGATGTCGACGCCATAGCTACTTAACAGCCCTTCCAGGCTCTGCGGTCCGCGCAAAAACGCATCCGCCGGCTCGGTAGTGTTATCTGAGTAGAGGGGATAATGCAAGAAGGCGAATTTGAGTGCCGAGGGATGGCCGGCCAGGTCCTGGGCCAGCCACTGATACTCCGCGCTGTCGGCCGTCCAGTGGTAGGCGTAATCGTCGGCATACACACTTGCGGTGCCTTCGTTGCCTTCATCCCAGGTTGCTTCCAGCACATAGAACCGGGCCAACCCCGCGTCGAAGGCATACCAGGTGCTCGGATAGACCGCGGACGTGGTGCCGTTGAGGCAACAGTACGTGTCGAGGGTATAGCGCCCCCCGGAGGTCGCCACGGCGCGGCTTTGGGGCCAGTTGAGCAGGTGCGGATGATAGGTATCGGACCGGCTGAAGCCGTGGTTGCCAATACTGGGGAACAACGGCAGGCGCGCGCCTACCCCCTTCCAGAAAGGCGGACCGAACACCCCGCTGAGGTTTGTGCCGGTTTGCGCTAGATCCCCGTAGTTGTTCTGACTACCCGAGGGGTAAGCATTATCGCCGACGGTGAGCGCGAAGCGCGCCCCACTGGTCGCGAGTTGGCGCAGCAGGTTGGCCTGGTCCCCATTGTTCCCGCTGCTGTCCACCGCCCCCCAATCGCCGAGCACCGCGAAGGTGAACGGCTGGGACGACCCGGCGGGCACCTGGGTCCAGAACCGCGGCGCCGGGTCGCTGCCCAGCAGATCCGTGTTGCCCAGGTAGACGCGATAGCAGTACTGGGTGCCGGTGGTGAGCGTGAGCGGGACCGTCCACTGATATTCCGCGACGCCGTTGACAGTGAGCGCGGTGCGGGTCCCGGCGGTGGTGTGGGCAGTGCAGGACTCCCCACCGACCTGGCCCCACGTGATGGTGCCGGTCGGGGCGGAGCGATCGGTGGCCCAGTTGACGGTGGCATAAGGCCCTACTACATCGGTCAGGTAGGGATAGCGCCGCAACGCGCCGGCATAGGTGAGCGGGGCGGCCGGACCGGCCCCGGAGGGTGGGTCCGCGGGGGGCGCGCCGGCCGGACCGGGCTGCACCTGCGCGCGCACCGGATCCGTGGGCGCCGACTCGTGGCCGACGACGTCGAAGGCGGTCAGGGTGTAGGTGTAGACCGCGTTGGCGGCCAGGGCGCGGTCGACAAAGCGCAGAGTCCCGCCGTTGACGGTCGCCAGGACCTGCCCGTTGCGCCGCACGCGGTAGGCGGTGACCTCGGAGTCATCAGTGGCTGCCGCCCAATCGAGCAGCACCCAGCCGGCCCCGCCCACGGCGCTCACGCCTTCCGGCGGGCTGGGCGGGCGGCGGTCGGGCGTGTCCGGCAAGGTGGGGGTGCGAATTAGCACGGTGGGCAGGCTGCTACCAGGAGCGGTCCCCGCAGCAGGTTCCAGTGTGTAGCGATAGAGCATCGCGGGCTGCACCGTGCGATCGCTGTACTGGGTCGTGCCGGCAGCCAGGATTGTCAGAAGCTGATCGTTGCGGCGGAGCACCACGCGGGCGGAGCCGGAGACAGTTGGAGACCAGGTCAAGTCGATCTCGCTGCCGCTCACGGCAACCGCGGTGAGCGCCTCGCCCGGAACAGACGCACCGGGCCAGGTCGCATCCGCGGAGCGCTGGGCCAGGACGCCACCGACCAGGGTGACAATGAGCAGGGCACTGAAGATCAGACGGCGCGGCGCGACCATGACTGCTACCTCCTGGGCGAGGACACCCATATTGAGGCTCCTCGCGGTGGATTGTGACGCCTGAGCGGGTCGTTAATGCCGGAAGCTCAATAAGCCGCCGACCCCCACGCGCGCCGTGGGTGCAACGACCGGGGGTGGAGGGTCGCCAGGCGGGGTTCCGGCGGCAGGTGCAGGGCTGCCGCACCGGCGTTGGTCACTCCGCCGATGCTACGGTAGCATTACCGGAGGAGCGCGATAAGAACTATAAAGAAGCGCAGTCGCGCTCTCGCTGGTGCCAAGCAACCGAGGAGGACCAAAGGTTATGGATGCGGGTTCTGCGGCTGGCGCCATCGAACCAGCACAGGAGGATGCCCCGTCTAAGGAGGAATGAAATCAATCTCATAAATGGATCAGCGACCGCAACTCAGCACAGCAACTCTCCATGCATCACAACTACAAAATCAATTCTAGTATAGCGCGCGGATGAAGGCAACTAGGAGAAACTTACAGTCTATTTATAAATGGCAACGCACGATTTCTGTCTAACCTTCTGCGTGTTCCTGATCCGGCGGGTTGCCCCGCGGCCTAAGATTCATCCGAGCGAGTTATCCACGCGCTCCGCCGGCCGCGTCGCCCGCCGCCTCAATCCAGAGCGGGGTGATTTGCCCGAGCGGCCGGTCGAACAACCCGCCTTGTCCATCCGGCCGGAATAGCTGAGCGAAATCATCCGGCCGGAACGCCTTGCGCAAGCGAGCCACATAGGAGCTGTGCAACACCCGCAGGTAGTGCGCGCGGTCATAGTCCTGCGGGCCAGGGGCGCTGCCTTGCGCCGCCATCCCCGGCCTCGCCGCCCCATCGTCTAGGTCCGCAACGGCGTCCCGCTCCTCCGGCGGCGCCGTGGTGTCCCCCGGCAGCCACACATAGCGGCCGCCCGCCGCCCGGTAGTAGCACACGTCTTCCCCCACGTCCCATGCCGCCCGCCCCGCGCTCAAGAGGGCTTCGTACGGCGCTTCACGCCGCTGCCCGCGCGTCGCCTGATAGTCCGCCGGCGTTTTGGTCAGCCGCGCCCGTGTGGCGACGGCCTCCAGCGGTAGCCGGCCTTCGCGCAGGGCCGCCACCGTCGCCTGGTACAGTCCTTGCAGCCCGGCCACATCGCCACGCAGCGTGCAGCCCAGCGCCGCTTCTAGGAAGCGCACCCCGAACGGCTCGGCCCGGCTGGAGCGCAAGGCCCCGCCCCGCACGATCACCTCCCCGGCATAGGTCAACAGCGCGTAGTTCTTGACCTCATGGCACAGCATCGCCTGATAGCGTCCCTCGTATTCCAGCCGCAGGCCCGCCGGTAGCTCCGCGGCCACTGCAGCGACCAGCGCGCGCTCCTGCGCTTCGGTCCAGCCGCCCGGCGCGGCAAAGAAGACCCCGTCCGTATCGGCTTCGAGTAAGGCCATCCCGCGTCCGCGCAACGCCGCTACCACCTGATCCAGGATGGCCCGCCCCTGGCGGGTCACGGCATCTGCCGCTGCCCGGTCGGCGAAGAGCGCCTTGGTGCCCGCGCCCATATAGCCGTAGCCGGAGTTGATCAGGATCTTCATGGCCGCCTGCACCGCGGTGTGTTGGATGGCAGCGGCCGAGCCGGGGGCCGCGGCGCGCGCGGCCTGTTTGTGCGCCAGGCGCAGGTCGGTCAGGCGGGCGACCAGGGCCAGCAGGACGCCCAGCCGATCGCGGGCCGGGCCGAGGCCATACACACGCATGATGGATGGATACATCGAGGCGACATCGGCTTTCACCACCTGGCGGGCCACCCCACCGGCGAACAGGTACGTGGCGCCCCCCGCGTGCCGGCCCAGCGCTGCCGTGTCCTCGTCCGGCGGCAAGGGCAGGGCCGCCTCCGCCCGGCGGTAGGCCCGCATCAGCAACGGCTCCAGGATACCCGTTGCCGGCCCGGCGGCGGCGATGCGCTCATAGCGGCGCGGAGCCATGCCGGCCAGGACGAAGGGCGCCCCCAGCAAGCGCTGGGACAAGCCATCCACTTCGGCTACGTCATCTAACGCGTAGCGGCGTACCCGCGCCGGGTCCTGTTGGTAAGTTGCGTAGATGGCGGCCCCAGGGAGGTAGGTGCGGTCCGGGGCGGCCACCCCAAAGTAGCGGGCCGCCGCCTTCAGGCCATAGCCGGGCATGTCGCGCACGGCAAAGTCGTGGCGCCAAACGGCCTCCAGCGTGTCGATGCACTCTCGCCCCGCCACGCTGTAGCGGGGCCGCCGCCGCCGGCCATAGCGCGCAGGCGCGCGGGTCTGCTCCAGTAGCGGGGGTCCCTCGGCCCGGCCCAGCGTGAGCGGGACTCCGCACACGTGCGCCCGCGTCTCCAGGAACGGCAGATCGAACCCGAACAGGTTATGGTTCTCGATCACATCCGGATCACGAGCCTGGATCAGCGCGCAGAGGTCCGTGATCAAGCGGGCTTCGTCAGCGGGGGTAGGGGCTTCGAGCACGGTGGTCAGACCGTGGCTGTCGCGCAGGGCCACCAGGAAGATGCGCCCCTGGTGGGGGTCGAGCGCAGTGGTTTCCAGGTCGAATTGCAGCCGGTGTAGATCGGCATAGGTCAGGCCGCGGAAGTAGACGCGACCCGTAGCCATGAGGTACTGCTCAACCGGGCCAACCTGATAGTAAGCCGCGCCCAACTCGGCCAGGCGGCGCACAGGATGGCCCAGGCGGTGGGCGGCCCCGGTGAGGATCGCACGCTCCAGAGTGGAGCCATCGCGCGCGGACAGGAGATACCGGTAGGTGCCGTCCGTCGCATCCGCCGGCAGTTGATAGCAGATGGGCGCCGCCGTGGCGGCGGATGTGCCGGCGGCCACCAGGGTCGAGCCGAGGTGCGCTAGATCATCGAGGTTCGCGGCCCACAGCCAGGGGCCGAACCGCGATGGCGTGCAGATCACGCCATCCGTGGTGCGCTGCCAGACCAGGGCACGGCCGGCGCGGTCGGCCCATACCGAGACAATACCAGGGGTCGGATCCCAGCCGAACACCCAATCGTCGGTGAGCGCGGCAAGGGCGGGCGGGGATGGCACGGTGGGCATCGATCTCCTGGGCATTTGGGGATGGCAGACGATCTCCAGGGAGAGCATA
>JAICKM010000149.1 GCA_025927935.1 Chloroflexia bacterium
GCGCCGCCCCGGACAGCGATCCCACCACCGTGGCGCTCTTTCACGCTACCGTGACCGACGGGCTGTGGTGGCTGTTGGGCGGCTTCCTGGCCGACCCTTACCGGCGCACGGTCTGGGGCTGGCGCCGCTGGCGGGGCGATCAGCCGCTGGCCGCACACGCCGCGGAAACAGCACAGCACCTGGCCGCTACCCGGCGGGAAGGAGGCGCGGCATGAGTCACGGCAACGGCGCCCCCGATGTGGTGCTCTACACCCTGCCCTATTGCCCCGATTGCCGCGACCTCCGGCGCCTGCTTAACGAGCGGCATGTCACGTTCACCGAAGTGGACCTGGCCGGCACCCCCGGCGCGGTCGAGTCGATGCTGAAGATCAACGGCGGGCGGCGCTCCGCGCCCACGGTGCGCATCGGCGCCCAGGTGCTGGTCGATCCCGTCGCTGCCGAGGTGGACGCGGTCCTGCAAACCTACCAAACCCACACGCGCTAACCCCGCTTCCTAGCCGCCACCCGGATTATGATCTTGGTAGGGGCCGGTTTCAAACCGGCCCCTACCGTGCTATTCGGGCGCTCCGCCTCGCCAATTCTGTTGTTTGTAGGGCCGTTTGCCAGCCGGTTGGAAACCGGCCCCTACAGCGCAACGGCTTGCCACACGTTAGAGTCCGGCCAGGTAGGCTTCCAGTTGCGCTGCGCGGGCAGCGTAGGTATGGTCGCGGAGGGCGCGGGCGCGAGCGCGGGCGCCGAGGGCTGTTTTTTCGGCGGCGGGGTGGGCCAGGTAGCGCAGGGCGGTCGCCGTGTCATCCGCGAGCCAGATTTCCTCGCCGGGAGTCAGCAGGGTCTCCAGGCCCGGCCAGCGGTCGGAGAGGATGCAGGCGCCGCAGCCCGCCGCCTCGAACAGGCGCACCGATGGGCAGTAGCCGCTGCGCACCATCGCGGCGCGCGTGGCGTTGAGCGTGACGGCGTTGCTGCTGTAGAACGCCGCATGATCGCGCGGGTAGAGGTGGGTGATGTGGCCCACATTGGACGGCCACGCGCCCACATCGGGATATTGCGGCCCGGCGATCAGGAAGCGCGAGCCGGGCCGGACGGCGGCGGGGGCCAGCAACAGCGCCTGGACTGTGGCGTGGCGATCCGCCGCATAGGTGCCCATATAGCCTAGCGCGCAGGCGAAGCGCGCGTCGCGAGGCGCGGGATGATGCACGTCCGGGTCGAAGCCGCAGTAGAGGGCGGCCACATGGCGGGCCTGCCAGCGCTCGCGTAGCTCGGCGAGGGCGGCGCCCCCGGTGAACGAGAGTACGCCGTCAAAGCGGGCCAGTTGCGCGCCCCGCAGATAATCGGTGCGGCCCGCGCGGCGCAGGGCTTCCAGCGTCACCGGCGTATCGATGTCGTAGTACAGCACCCGCTGCGCGGGCCGCCGCCGGGCCAGCACCCAGTCGATGATCGCCGGACCGGCGAAGCAGTAGGAACCGACCACCACCACATCCGCTGCCGCCAGCAGGTCGGCGGCCAGGGCCGGGGTGGCCGGGTCGTCCCAGGCCGGGTAGAGATGCACATCGACATAGCCCGCCGTGGCCGGATCGAGGTCGCGGTTCGACTGGTAATATTCCGTCCACTGTTCCAGGAAGGCGCAGCGGTGGCCGCGCGCCGCCAGCGCCCGCAACAGGCCGCGATACGTCGTGGCGTGGCCGTTGCCCCACGACGAGGTGATCGACAGGCCGAAAAACAGGAAGTTCACGCCCCGGCCCCGCGCAACAGCCGGTCCACTTCTGCGGCCCGCCCGGCGTAGGTGTGGTCGTGCAAGACGCGGGCGCGCGCCCGCGCCCCGATAGCGCGTGCCTCGGCCCAGGAAACTTCGCGCAGATAGCGGGCGATGTCCGCCGCGCCATCCGCAACCAGGATCTCGCGGCCCGGCGCCAGGAAGGCGGCGATGCCGGGCCAGCGGTCGGTGATCAGGCAGGCGCCGTTGCCCGCGGCCTCGAAAATGCGCGTGGGCGGCGAGTAGCCGTACTCGGCCATGGCGGCGCGGTTCACGTTGAGCACCAGCCGCGCCGAGCAGTTGCGCCGGGCGTGGTCGCCGGTCGCCACGTGCCCGATCCAACGGACGTTAGGCGGGAAGGTCGCGCCATCCCAGCCCGCGCCGCCGAGGACGAAGCGGGCGGCGGGCGCCAGCGTGGCCGCGCCCGCGAACAGATCCCAGATGCGCGCCTCGCGGTCGGGCATGCGGTTCGCCAGCAAGAGCAGATCGCAGGCGTACTCCGGCGACGGATCGGGCGGCACGGGGTAGTACTCGCCGGGATCGACGGCGTTGTAAACCGGGTGGACGGCGCGGGCGCCCAGGGCCGTGTATTCCTCGACCACGCGCGGCCCGCCGCCGTAGGTGAAGATGCAGACCCAGGCCGGGATGCGCCGGGCGAAGGCGCCTGCCCGGTCGCCCAGCGCGGCGGTCAGGTTGACCGGCGCATCGACATCCCAGAAGGCGACCCGCGGTCCGCGCAACCCCAGCGCGCGCTCCTGGATGTAGTCGTCGTTGGCGCCGATGCCGCTACAGACCAGCACCCAGTCGCTTGCGGCGGCGGCATCCAGCGCGGCGTCGAGCGGAGCGAGGCCGGCGGACACGTCGAGCACCTGCACGCTTGCGTAGGCGGGATCGGTCGCCAGGTCGCGGTGGGCCTGCCGCTCGTAGATGTCCTGCTCCACAAAGGTAATCGCGTAGCCGCGGGCGTGGAGCGCCTTGCAGATGCCGCGATAGTAGGTCGCCGCCCCATTCCAGTAGGACGAGACCAGGCTGGATCCGAAAAAAGTCAGTTTCACCGCCCGCTCCGTAACTCGGCCACGATGCCCAGAATCTGTTGGGTGCGGTGCAGGCAGGTGTGGCGGGCCAGGATGGTCGCGCGGGCCTGGGCGCCGATCCTGGCCCGCGCGGTGGGGTCATGGGCCAGCCAGGCAATCGCCTCGATCATCCGGCGCGGCGTCTCGACCACCAGGTAGTCCGCACCCGCCGTGAAGAGCCGGTCGGTATCGGGCCAGGGCAGGCTGATCAGCGGCAGCCCGCAGGCCAGCACCTCGAACACACGGATGGTCGGCGTGCCGTAGAGCGCGGTGCTGTACTGCTCGCGCGGGATATGCAGGCTCATTTTGGCGGCGGCGTAGACTTCGGGCGTGCGATAATTCGCCACCCAGCCGCGATAGTCGATACGGTAGCAGCGTTGCATCAGCGCGCGCACCTCGGCGTCGTAGCGCACGCCGTAGAGAGCAAAGCGCAGGGCGGGCAGAGCGGCGCTCGGCGCGAAGAAATACTGGCGCACCTGCTCGTTGCGGTCCTGGTCGCCCCAGTTGCCGATAAAGACCACGTCCTGCTCAAGAGGCCGCTCCAGCGGGCGGAATAGATCCACATCCGCCGCTTCGTGAACCACGTAGACCCGCAGCAGGCCGAAGTCGCCCCGATAGATCGCAGCGATGGACGGGCTGAAGGCGAGCACGGCATCATAGTGCTCCAACGCCAGCGCGCGCATTGTCTCCGGTTCGCTGTAGGCCCGGTAGTGCGTGTCGTGGAAGAGCGTGGTCAGGTGCGGGAACTCCTGGCCCAACCCCCCAATGGCGCGGATGAGATCGGGGTCGTTCCATTCATGCACCAGGACGATGTCCGCCTCAGCCAGCACTCGTCGCAGCCAGGCGTCGCGCTCCGTCGGGGCGCCTAGCTTGTACATGCTCGAGGTCAGGCCGGGGAATGCGGCGTGGAATGCAGCCACTGCGCCCGACCCCTGCTCACGGATCAGGTTCGCCAGCGACCAGTTCTGCGCCTCCTCGTAGAAGGTGACGGTATGGCCCAGGTGCTGGAGCGCGCGCACCAGGCCGCGCAGGAAGTGAGCGTTACCGTGGTTCCAGTCCGAGATGAGCGACTGGCCGAAGATGGCGACGCGCAGGGGGCGCGGCACTGGGGCCGCGGGCACAGCGGTCATGCCGGGGTCGGAGTCCTTTCCTGGGCGCGGAGCATATGCGGCCTGCGCGCCCCATCTGCGCGTCCCACGCCGAGTCGCGCATAGAGGCGGGCATACGCGGCGGCGGTGCGCGCAATCGTATAGCGGGCGGCACGCTGCCGGGCCGCCTGGCGCGCCGGGGGCGCTCCCGCGGCCAGATCCAGCAGCGCGGCCCGCAGATCCGCCGCTGACCGGCAGTAGCGCGCGGCGTCGCCCCAGATCTCGCGGAAGCTAGGCACATCGCTCAACAGCAGCGCGCAGCCGCGTGCCGCCGCCTCCAGCGGGGCCAACCCGAACGGCTCATAGCGCGACATGCCAACATAGACATCGGCGGCGGCCATCTCGGCCATGAGCGCCGCATGGGCCAGCGGGCCAAGCACGCGCAGCGGCCCGGCAGGCGGCGCGGTCGCGCCATCAGGTCCCTCCAGGCTCCCGGCCACGGCGATCTCCAGGCCGGGGATACTGTCGCCCACGGCTTCCAGCAACCAGGCCAGGTTCTTCGCCGGGTCCCACAGGCGGCCCACGGTTAGTACGCGGTGCGCCGGGCCGGCGCGCCGGGGGGCAGGTGCCTCTATAGAGGCTGGCGGCGCGACGCCGTTGTAGATGACATCCATCGGCACCGGGACGCCGTAATGAGCGCGTAGCCCGGCGGCCACGAACCGCGAGGGGCAGACAACGGCCGCCGCCCCACGCAAACCCGCCATGACCACCCGCCGATAGTCCGCCAGGAAGGCCCGCCAGCCGGCATCCAGGGGACCATCCAGCGGTTGGCAGGCGGCGTGCCAGCTAAACAGGTCGCTGTGCGCGACGACCAGCACCGGCCGCCCGGCATCAAGCGCGCCGTAGGCAAACTGGTTGCTGTGAATCAGCGCCACATCCAGCTCCGCGGCCAGGTCGCGGAGCCACCGGGCGGATTCCGCCAGATCGGGCGCGCAGCCGGGCTGCCACTCCAGGCGGCCCGGATAGGCATAGAACGCCAGGCCGGGCATGGCCACCACCCCGGCCCGCTGCGGAGCGGATGCCGCCGGCCCCACCGCCGCCAGGGCCACGCGCAACCCGTGCGCGGCCGCCAGTTCCGCCGCCAGGCTCAGGCTATAGTTCCAGACCCCGCCCACCGTGTCGGTGGTCATCAAGATATGCGCCGATTTCACCTAACTACAAACAAGATCCTCTTGCCGTCTGTTACGCGCCAGGCGCAACAGTGGCCGAGGCGCGCCACTTGCTGTATAACAGACAGTACAAGGAGCCATGAATCGAAAGCTATGGAGACACCCACTACAGCAGTCACCGGCAGCACGGCGCCGAGCGGCGCGCAATCCAGCCCGCCGGCCGTCTCGAACCCGCCGCGGGCGGTTGATCACGTCAGCCCCATCGCGCGCAACCCCCAGGCCCGGATCAAAGTCATCGTCAACCCCACGGCGGGCAAGAAAGGCGGCATCACCACCAACGCGGCGGGACCCGACGACGTGGTGCGGGCGCTCGAAGCGGCGGGCATCCAGGCCGATATCTTCGCCACCAAAGGGCCGGAAGACGGCACGGTGCTGGCAATGGAGGCCATGGACGAGGGCTATGAGATGGTCGTCTCCTGCGGCGGCGACGGCACCACCGACGACGTGTCGGCGGGGCTGATCGGCACCGCGATGGTGATGGGCATCATCCCGCTCGGCAGCGCCAACAACGTGGCGCGCATGCTGCACATCCCGTTCGACATCGAGGGCGCCGTGCGCCTGCTGCGCGAAGGCGAGGTGCGCTGCGTGGACGTGGGGCGCGTGGGCGGGCCGGACGGCCATGTGTTTCTCGAAACCGCCGGCATCGGCATGGACGCCGAACTGTTCCCCTTGCTCAATCGGGTCGACAGCGGCGCCTATATGACCCTGTTCCAGGTGCTGCGCACTTTCTCGCGCGCCCGGCCCCGGCGCATGACGCTCTGGCTCGATGGGCGGCGCCTGCGCGTGCGCGCGCTGATGGTGCTGGTCGCCAACGGCCCCTACTGGGGCTATTCGATCCCGCTCGCGCCCGATGCCCAGGTCAACGACCACCGCCTCGACGTGATTGTGTTCGAGAACTTCAGCAAGTGGGAGTTCCTGCGCCATATCCTGACCGTGTTCTTTGGGCGGGGTAAAGCTATTGACCCGCGCACCGGGCAGAGTGTGAACCGGCGCGTGTATCATCCCAAACTGCGCTATTACCGGGCGCGGCGCGTCGCCATCGCCAGCCGCCGCCCATTGCCGGTCCACGGCGACGCTCGCCTCGTCGCCCATACGCCCGTCGTCATCCAGGTGGATCCTCGTGCCCTCAATGTTGTCGTCGGACAGGGTGAACACGTCACCACCGACCTTGATTAGCAGCCCACCCGCGCGCCCCGCGCTCACCCGCAGCGACCGGCTGCTCATGGGCACGCTGCTGGGCTTCGGCGCCCTGCTGGCCGCGCTGCGCTTCAACAGCATCCTGCCGCTGAACGGCGACAACGCGGTCTACCTGCTGCTGGCACGCAACCTGGCGACCGGCGCGCCCTACAATAACGCTGGGTTCCCCTGGGGCTATCCGGTCTTGCTCACGCCGGGCGCGGCGCTGTTCGGCCCCACCCACCTGCTCGAAGCGATCCCCTGGCTGAAGCTGATCTCGATTGCCGCCTTCCTGCTCGGGTTGGTATTGCTCTACCTGCTGTTTCGCACCCGGCACGGGCGCGCCCTCGCCTTCCTGACGGTGGCCCTGTTCGCTGCCAACGACATCGCGCTGGTCTACACCAACGACCTGATGACCGAGCTGCCCTACGTCGCGGCGGTGGCCGGGGCGCTGCTCTTCTGGCAGCGGCGCATCGATCCGCCGCCGGTCGGGGATGCGGGCGGCCCGGCCAACCCTGGGCGGCGGGCCTGGGTCGGCGCCGCGCTGCTGCTGGCCCTGCCCTATTACCTGCGCACCATCGGCATGGCCCTGCTGGCCGCCGCGCCGCTCACCCTGCTCTGGCGCCGCCGCACCCGCGCCGCACTCGTGCTGGTGCTGGCGCTGGTCGCCCTGGCCCTGCCCTGGGCCGTTTTTAGCGCCACGACCGACCCCAACCGCAACTATACTGCTTCGCTCTGGCTGCGCGATCCTTATAACCCGGAGCTAGGGCGCATCGCCGGGCCTGCCGAGTTCGCGGACCGCTTCGTGGGCCGCGCGGGCTTCTATGCCACGGCGGTGCTGCCGCCGCTGCTGCTGCCCCAGCCCGCCGACCCGGCCAACGCGATCCGCACGGTGGGCGGCGGCCTGCTGCTGCTGGCCGCGCTGGCGGGCTATGGGCTGCGGCTCTGGCGGCGGGTGGAGCTACCCGAAGTCTACATGGCCGGGTTCCTGGCGGTTCTGTTTAGCTGGCCCTGGACCGGCGACCGCTTCCTGCTGCCGGTGCTGCCCTTCATCCTGCACTACATCGCCGAGGCGCTAACGGCGCTGGCGAGCGCGATCGGGCGGTGGGTGCGCCGCCCGCGCGTGGCCTGGGCGGCTCCGGTGCTGCTGGCCTTGCTGCTTTTGCCCAGCCTGGCCCAGGACAGCATTGCCGCCAGCGCAAACCTGCGCTACCTGGGCGGCGACATCGCGGCGGGCGGGCTGACCGTCGAGGACCAGGATTTCCTCACCGCCTCCGTCTGGCTGCGCGACCATACGCCACCGGGCGGCGTGGTGCTGGCGCGCAAAAGCTCCATCGCCGAAATCTACAGCGGCCATCCCGCCGAGTTGATCCCGCTCATCCCGCCCGATCAATACCTGGCCTGGCTGCGCGCCCGCCAGGTCACCTACATCATCGAAGACGCCTGGCCCTGGTCGCGGCACACCATCGTCTACCTGCGCCCGGCCATGGCCGCCTACCCGGCCCAGTTCCGCCTGCTCCACACCATCCCGGCCCCCGCGCCGGGCGCCACGCCGACGCGCATCTGGCAGTTTGTGCCCTGACCCACCGCGTTACCGTGTTGGGGATTTTGTGTCTTTTCTTCATGAATGATCATACATGGTAAACAAAGGTAGTATAATTGCGGCGAGGGCAACGCGGATAAAGTCTCACATATGCGGGTCGAGGTAGTCAGGCATGAACGAGACCTTGTCTTTAGGCGCCTGGATGAAGCGGCGGCGGCGTGAGTTGGACCTGACGCAGGAGGCGCTGGCCGAGCGCGCCGGCTGCTCGTGGGAGACGGTGCGCAAAATCGAAGCCGGCACCCTACGCCCCTCCCGCCAATTGGCCGAATTGCTGGCGATCCAGTTGGCCGTACTGCCGGCGGAGCGCGCCGATTTCGTGCGCTGGATGCGCGTGACCCCGCTGCCCGCCACCGAGCAACAACACCGCCTTGCTGCTCCGCTCGCCCATCCCCGCAATCTGCCCCTCGCGCCGACGGCGCTTATTGGCCGCGCGGCCGAAGTCGTCCGGTTGCGTCAACTACTGCAGCAGTTCGAGGTGCGGCTGGTCACCCTGGTTGGCCCACCGGGCATCGGCAAGACCCGGCTGGCCCTGGCGGTGGCGACCAGCCTACGCGACGAATTCGCTGACGGGGTCTGGTTTGTCGAACTCGCGCCGCTCACGGACGCCGAATTGGTGTTGCCGGCTATCGCCGGCGCGCTGGGAGTAACCGAAGACGACAAGCAAACACGGCGGGATAAGCTCCTGGGGTACTTGCACGAAAAGCAGGTGTTGCTGGTGCTGGATAATTTCGAGCACCTGCCCGCGGCGGCCACCCTGGTCGACGCGTTGATGCGCGCGGCCCCTGGCCTGAAGGTGCTGGCGACCAGCCGCATCCCCCTGCGGCTGTACGGGGAACGAGAGTATCCGGTGCCACCCCTGCGATTCCCGGATGCGCGGGCCGATCAAACCCCGGATGTACTCGGACAATACGACGCGATACAACTCTTTACCGAGCGGGCACGGGAAGTGCAGCCCGATTTCGCCCTGATCTCGGAGAACGCCGGCGCTGTGGCGCAAATCTGCGTCCGGCTCGACGGCCTGCCGTTGGCTATTGAACTGGCCGCCGGCCGCGTCCGGCTGTTCCCGCCGCCGGCCTTGCTCGCCCGGCTGGGTGCCCGCTTGCCCTTGCTAAAGGGCGGCGCCCGCAATCTGCCGGCCCGCCACCAGACGCTGCGCGGCGCCATCGCGTGGAGCTACGATCTGCTACCGGAAGCAGAACGGCAGCTATTCCGGCGGCTGGCCGTGTTCCAGGGGGGATGCACCCTTGAGGCCATCGCCGCGGTCTGCAACGCGCAGGGGGATCTGCAACTGGATGTGCTGGATGGGATCGAGTCGCTGGTTGAGAAGAACCTGTTGCAGCAGGGGGAAGGGCGGGAGGGGGAGCCGCGCTTCGGGATGCTGGAGACAATCCACGAATACGCCTGGGAGCAACTGGCGGCAAGCGGCGAAGAGGAACGGCTGCGGCTCCAGCAGGCCCGGTACCTGGTACAAATAGCGGAAGTGGTGGATCGATACCTGACCGGAGATCAGGTGACGGAATCAGCGAAGCGGCTGGAAGAAGAGTTGGCGAACATCCGTGCCGCGCTGGAGTGGCTGCTAGCCGAGGAGCAAGAGGGGTCGGGAGAGAAGCTCGCGCTCGGCCTGCGGCTGGTTGGAGCGTTGTGGGCGCTCTGGCTATCGCCCGGGTACGCGCGCGAGGGCCGGCGGTGGGTCACGGCCGCCCTGGCCCGCCACGCCCAGTGGATGCCGGGGGCTATCCCGGACGCGGAGCCGGCCGCCTTCCAACGGGGGCTATACAAGACGCTTATATCCGCCGGGCATGTGTTCTGGAGCTACGACGATGCCGCCGCGCGTGATTTCTTTGCGCAGAGCTTGACCGTCAGCCGGGAGATGAATGATCCGAACAGCATCTGCATGTCCTTGCTCGGATTGGGCGTAGCGAGTTGGGATCTTGGGGACGCGGGGCTAGCCAGGGCGTCCTACGAGGAATGCCTGATCATTAGCCGGGCCTCAGGCGATCAATGGAGCCTCAATCAAGCGCTGAACGACCTGGGGGGCTTGGCCCTGGAAACCGGCGACTACCCCACAGCGCGCTCCCTCCACGAAGAGAGCCTCCAGGGTAGACGAGCGATGGGGCAGAAAGGTGAGGTCGCTCAGACGTTGATCAATCTGGGCGACCTGGCCTACTTACAAGGCGATTACGAGGCAGCGCGCGCCTATCTCCACGAGAGCCTGCGCTTGCTCATGCAAATCGGAGATAAGTCGTCCATAGCTAACTTGTTAGGGGTCCTGGCCGGCGTGGAAGCGCAGCGGGCGGGCAGTGCAGGCATGCTGTCGCCGGATCTCGCGTCAACGACCAGCCGCGAGCAACCAGCCGGCGGCGTGGATGGCGCCCGCGCGGCGCGGCTGGCGGCGGGGAAGCGGGCGGCCCGGCTGGTGGGCGCCGCAATGGCGTGGTTAGAGGCCCATGAGGAACAGCTGCAACGGGTGGAGCGTGGTATATCCGAACAGGGGATAACCAGGGCGCGCACGTTGCTCGGGACAGAGGAGTTCGAGCGGACCTGGCAGGAAGGGCGAGCCATGACGCTTGAAGAAGCTGCCTCCTATGCGTTGGAGGAGTGGGAAGAGGGCAAGACCTGACCTCTCGGTAGTTGGGCCGGCTATGATCAACAATTGGTCGTGTTATGAGAAATGAGGGCGTAAGGGTTACGTCCACTCCCCACGTTGACCTTGCCAACCGCGAATGTAGCCGGACAGCACAAGAGGCGGCGCAAGGAGTGCGCCGCCTCTCTATTATTATGGTGCTATAGCCGCGCTGGCTCAGCCCATGTGGGTGGTGTGCTCCGGCGTGACATAGACCACGACGCGCTCGTCGCCCGGCTGGTTCCCCTGGTAGACGGCCTGGCCGGTGTACTTCTTCGCCATGGCGTTGATGAAGTGCTTATCCGGGTCCTCCTCGATCTTGCTCACCGTGCCGCGGATTTCGAGGTAGCGGAACGGGTTGGCCGGATCGACGATGGACAGGGCCACGTGCGGGTCGCGCTGCACATTCTTGTACTTCTGGCGCGTCTTGGTCTGGCTGAACAGCACATGCTCGCCATCCCAATCAAACCAGACGGGGTTTGACTGCGGCGCGCCCTCCGGGCCGACGGTGGCAACATGCGCCAGGGCCTTCGATTTCAACAGATCGGTATACTTCGACGGGATCATTCAGTCTTCTCCATATTCATTCAATAGTCCTGTCCGGCAGATGCCGGGCGGATGCCAATTGCCGGTTATTTGCACAGATCATAGCAAAGTGATGTCCTTGGCGGTGTCCTTCAGGGCGTCCCTCAGCCATAATCCGGGCAGTGTGCTATCCTTACCGCACAAATTGGGCCAGCCTGTGTTGCGGCCCATGAATTGCTGAATGAAGGAACACTGCCCGCACGCGATATTTTGCCTGGTGGAGGTTGGCTACGTCTACTGTCAATGCCGCGCCCAGTTCGCCGTGGAGTCCGCTGGCCCAGCCGGTGTTTCGGGCGCTCTGGATTGCCTCGGTGGCGTCCAATATCGGCACCTGGATGCAGAGCGTGGGCGCGGCCTGGCTGATGACCTCGCTCACGTCCTCGGCGGTGCTGGTGGCCCTGCTGCAAACGGCGACGA
>JAICKM010000632.1 GCA_025927935.1 Chloroflexia bacterium
CTCACTGTCACCGATGTGCCTGCGGCTAAAGCGTTCCTAGAAAAGTACTTCGGGTTGCAGAGCCAGGCGGGCGATAAAAAGAGCTTTGCCGTACTGTTCGACGACAACGGGCTGGTGCTGACCTTGATGAAAGCCGGGCATGGGACCGAGGTAAAATATCCGGGCACCTTTCATATTGGGTTCATCCAGGACAGCGAAGAGCGGGTGAACGAGATCTATCAGCGCCTGCGCGCTGACGGATTCGATGTGGCCCCGCCCGAAAGATCCCATGCCTGGACCTTCTATGTGCAAGCCCCCGGTGGATTCACCGTCGAGGTTCTTGGCTGATAGGCTATTGCCGGCCATCCCTGCAATTCATGGCGCCAGGATAGGTGGCGCAGCCTATCGGGTGGGCGCCGGGCATCGCAGTACCAGATCCACCGGCCCCGACGTTAACGTTTACGTTAAGGCTAGAGATGATGGTCGCTGATAGCAAGGGGCAGGAGCGGGGGAGTGGTCAGGTGAATATAGGGAATAGAGAGCGCGGCGCCGGGGCTTATGCCGCGCTGCATACGGCTGCCGGGGCGCCCGCGGCGGAGCATGATTATTTACAGATCGGGGAGGTCGCCGAGCTAACCGGGCTGACCCAGCGGACGCTGCGCTACTACGAAGAACTCCAACTGCTCGATCCCCCGACCCGCATGGCGGGCGGCTTCCGCCTCTACTCGCCCGCCGATGTGGCGCGTTTGCAGCACGTGGTGCGGCTCAAGCAACTGCTGGGCTTCTCGCTGGCCGAGATCAAGGAAATCGTCACGGCGGAAGAGGCGCAGGCCGATCTAGACGCGGGCAGCGACAACGCCGCCAGCGCGCGCCGCCTGGCGCGCATCGAGCACCTGATCGCCGGGACCAGCGCCCAACTCGATATGCTGGCGCGCAAAATCGGCCAGATGGAAGTGTTGCGCGGCGAACTGGCCGACCGCCTGCACGAACTGGAAAGCCGGCGGGCCGCGCTGCTGATCGAGCACGAGGGCGCGCAGTTGCACGCCGCGTCGGAATACAGCTAGGCGCCGGGCAGCGTCGCCAGGATCTCGCGGGTGCGCGCCAGGTCCTGGTGCATCTGGGCGATCAACGGCTCCGGCCCGGTATAGGCCACCTGGGGGCGCAGGTAGTCGACGAAGTCGATGCAGAGTTGCTCCCCATACAGATCGCCGGCAAAATCGAGAATATAGACTTCGATCAGGCGCGCGCTGGGGCCGAACGTCGGGCGCACGCCGATGCTGGTGATGCTCGGCAGGCGCTCGCCGGTGCCGGGGCGGCGGGTGATCGTGGCGTAGATGCCGTCCGCCGGGATGGCCTGGTTGGCGGGCGGGGTGGTATTCGCCGTCGGGAAGCCCAGTTCCCGGCCCCGCCGCGCCCCCGGCACGACGATGCCCGGCACCTCGTAGAACCGGCCCAGCATTTCGGTGGCCCGCCGCACGTCGCCCGAGGCCAGAGCCTCGCGGATCGCGGTGCTGCTGATGACCGTCTCGCCCTCGCGCACCGGGGGGAAGACATGCAGGCGGAACCCCAACTCCCGGCCCAGCTCTTCCAGCACCTCGATATTGCCCGTGCGGTGGTGGCCCAGGGCAAAGCCCTCGCCCACCCAGAGTTCCACGATCGGGAACGAGCGCATCAGTTCGGTCAGGAAGGTGCGTGCGTCCTTGCCCGCGACCTCGCGGGTGAAGTGGACGACCACGGCCTGATCGAGGCCCACCGCTTCCATCTGGGCCAGCTTTTCCGGCAATTGCGTCAGCAACTGCAACGGTTGATCGGGCCGCACGACCGCGCGGGTATGGGGGTCGAATGTGAGCACCGTGGAAAGGACACTTAGTTCGCGGGCGCGGTCGCGCACCAGGCCCAGCAACTGCTGGTGGCCGCGATGCACGCCGTCGAAGTTGCCGATGGTCAGCACCACCGGCGCGGAGCGGAAGTGTTCGATATCGGTAATTACTTGCATTCCTGTCCTTACCCTCAAAGCCTCTAAATAGCTCATCACCCCGGTGTTGTCACTCTGAGCGGAGCGAAGAGTCTCGTCTTGGTTCCCCCAGGAGACGGAGATTCTTCGCTCTGCTCAGAATGACAGGGCGGTAGTGGCGGACTACTAAACTCCGCTGAAGACCTTGGCGGGGTGCCAGCGCACCTTTTCCTCTTCCCAGAGCACCAGCGCCAGAAACGTGCCGTCTGGACCATATACGCGCAACCGCCGGGGCGCGTTTCCGGCGGGCGGCGGGTAGTCGAGTGCCTGGCCTTGCGCCAGCCGGCGGGCGGCATCCGCCGTGACATCGACGCGCGGCCAATCGGCCACCAGGACATCGGGCGGGCGCAACACCTCGTGCAGGCGTCCCGCCGCCACGGCTTGCTCCAGCCCATCCAGGGTGATCGCCTCGGCCAGCCCAAACGGGCCGTGCCGCGTGCGCACTAGCCCCGCCAGGTAGGCGCCGCAGCCCAGGGCCGCTCCGAGATCGTGGGCCAGGCTGCGGATGTACGTGCCTTTGCTGCACGCCACATCCAGCACCAGCTCCGGCGGCGTATAGGCCACCAGTTCCAGCCGGTAGATCGTCACGGCACGCGGCCGGCGCTCAACCTCGATGCCGCTGCGGGCCAGGTCGTACAGCCGCTTGCCGCCCTGCTGCACGGCGGAGTGCATCGGCGGCAACTGCTGTTGCGGCCCGCGAAACGCGGCCAGCGCGGCCAAAATCGTTCCTGTCGCGGGCAGCAGGGCCGGGTCCGCGATCTGCGGCGTCACCGGCCCCTCGCCGTCGTAGGTCGCGCTGACGGCGCCCAACTGGAGCCGCGCTCGATACTCCTTGCCCGCATCGGCCAGGTATTCCACCAGCCGGGTCGCCGGGCCGAGGCAGATTGGCAGCACGCCCGTCGCCAGCGGGTCCAGTGTCCCGGCGTGCCCGACGCGCTTCTGGCCGCATACCCGGCGCACGCGCGCCACCACGTCAAACGACGTGCGGCCCAGCGGTTTATCGATCACCAGCACGCCCGTCACGGGCGGTGTCCCTTGTGCTTCTGTCAATGTCCCAGCCTGTTGAACCCGTCTTTAACGGTAGATTGCGCCAAGGCTTGAAACGAAACGCCGGCAGCATCCCATATGGCCTGCCTGGGCATAATCAAATGCTGAGCCTGCTAAGCGAAGGAAACTTACGACTGCCTGCCTTGCCAGTCCGCTTGCAGCGGTGCATAGCTCAGCAGGGTAATGCCCTGCTGGGCGATGACCTCGCGCGCTTCCGCGGACATCAAAAAATCAAAGTCCGTCTGGCGAAAATGGTTGGCGCCGGGTTCTATCGTCAGCAATTCAGCACTATCCAGACCGGGATGGACGGCCCATTCGCTCAACCCTGCCGGCAATTCGCGCAGCAACTGGGCATAGCGGGCCGGCTTATCGACGATGTCCAGCAAATAGCTATCCAAAAAGTCATAGTCGTTGGTGGGCAAGCCCTGACTCTGCACTTTTTCGATCACCGGGCGCCCCATTACACGCAGCGCCAGGCCGTATGCTTTCGCCAGCCCGATCATCACATCGAGAATATCAGGCCGCGCCCCAATGCGGAGAGAGTGCCAGTCGAGATGGGTCGGCTTGAGGCCGGCGGCCAGCACTGCCTCGATCTGTGCCCGGAATTCGACCTCCAGTTGATCCAGGTTGACCTGTGCAAAAAATTCGGCCATGCGTTCGAAGCGGTAGAAGTAGCCGGTTTCATCTACGAGTGACGGCACCTTGTCCCTGGCGGTGAGCGGCCCCCAGCGATAATCGGCGCCGTCACAAATAGCGGTCAGGTGAACGCCGAAGGCCACCTCGGGATTGTCGCGGAGCCAATGCATCGCGTGCAACGCCCAGGGACAGGGCACCATCAACGTCGTGGACTGGACTATCCCCTCCTTGAGGGTGCGGAAAATGGCCGCATTAGTCGCGTGGCACATGCCGAAATCATCGGCGTTGATGATCAATAAGCGCGCATCGGCAGGATACCCCAACCGCTTGTTTGTTTCGCTTTTGTGTAAGTGGCTCATCGCACATTCCCCGCGTTGGTTCCTCGGACCTGGCCGTCCGCCGGCGCTACTCCGCGCTGTCCAGCGGTCCCAGCACCTCGGCGACAGCGGCCAGCAATTGCTGTTCGGCGGCCTCGCCGATGCTGGGGATGGTGCAGCCCGCGGCTTGCTTGTGCCCGCCGCCGCCAAAGCGCGTGGCGATGGCCGATACGTCGGTGCCCGGATTGGAGCGCAGGCTGACGCGGGTGCCGTC
>JAICKM010000967.1 GCA_025927935.1 Chloroflexia bacterium
ACCTCCACCACCTGGGAGCCGGTGCTGAACCGGCTGCCGGGTGGTTATCACGGTATTGCGCCGGACGTGCGCGGACGCGGCAAGACCGAGGGGCCGGATTCGGACTACAGTATCCCGTCGCTGGCCGCCGACCTGCGTGCCTTTGTCGATGCGCTGGGCCTGGACCGGTTCCACCTCGCCGGCCACTCGCTGGGCACAGCCATCGCC
This sequence comes from Chloroflexia bacterium, assembly GCA_025927935.1. The sequence continues at coordinate 208 of JAICKM010000967.1, forward strand.
ATGCAGTTCGCGCTCGACCATCCCGAGCGCGTGCGCACCCTCACCGTGGTTGCGCCGGCCTGGGTGGACGGCATGCCGGAGGCGTTCAACAGCCCGGCGGGCCAGGAGGCGCTCAAGGCCAACAAGGCGCTGTTCGCGCAGGCGCTCAAGGCGCTGGTCCCCGCGGCCCCCGCCGACGCCTACTGGCAGCGCGTGGTCGACGAGGGGCACGAGCAGCGGCTGGAAGCGTCGCTGCGCAATGTCCAGGCGTGCCTGGACTGGAAGCCGGGCGACAGGGTGGGCGCAGCGGGCGTGCCCACGCTGGTGGTCGATGGGGCGCAGGACATCCTGACCGGCGGGCCGAACGTCGACCGCGCGGCCGCGGCACTCAAAGCCCGCAAGACGGTAGTAATACCCGACGTGGGGCACTCGCCCAACATGGAAGCCCCGGATGCTTTTGTCGCACTGTTAATCGAGCATATCAAGGAGTCCGAAAATGGCTGAGGAATCGCTCTTACCCGGCATTACATCCACAACCGTGCCGACAAGCCGCCTCCAGGTTCGCGTGCTGAACAGCGGGCCGGAAGACGGCGTGCCGGTCATCTTGATTCACGGCAACACATCCGCCGCCCGCTTCTGGGAAGAGACCATGCTAGCGTTGCCCGCGCCTTATCGTGTGCTCGCCCCCGACCTGCGGGGCTACGGGCAAACCGAGGCGCTGCCAATCGACGCAACGCGCGGCCTGCGCGACTGGGCCGACGATTTGCAGGCGCTGGTCGAGGCGCTGGGGCTTGGCCCGGTCCACCTGGTGGGCTGGTCCCTGGGCGGCGGCGTGGTGATGCAGTACGCCATCGACCACCCGGCGGATGTGCGCTCGCTGACTCTGGTCGATCCGCTCGCGCCCTACGGCTTCGGCGGCACGAAGGATACCGCGGGCACGCCCACCTACTCGGATTTCGCCGGGTCGGGCGGGGGCACGGCCAACCCGGAGTTCGTCAAGCTCCTGCGCGAAGGCGACCGCAGCGCCGATAGCCCGACCAGCCCGCGCAACGTGATGAACACGTTCTACTTCAAGCCGCCCTTCAAGGCCGCGCCCGACCGCGAAGAAGTGTTCGTCACCGAGATGCTCTCGATGCGCACCGGCGACGACTTCTACCCCGGCGACATGACCACCTCGGACAACTGGCCGGGCGTGGCGCCGGGGCCGCGCGGCATCAACAACGCGATGGCGCCCAACTACTGCAACCTGAGCGCCTTCGCCCAGGTGACGCCGCAGCCGCCGGTGCTATGGCTGCGCGGCGCCGACGATCAGATCACGTCGGACACCTCGTTCTTCGACTTCGGGTTCCTCGGCCAGTTGGGCGCGGTGCCGGGGTGGCCGGGCGCCGAGGTCTACCCGCCGCAGCCGATGGTCGGCCAGATCCGCGCCGTACTGGACGCCTACCAGGCGGCGGGCGGGCAGTATTGGGAAAAGGTGCTCGCCGATTGCGGGCATTCGCCGCACGTGGAGAAGCCGGAGGAGTTTATGGCGGCTTTGCTGGAGCATCTCCAGCACGCGGCGCACTGAGTTATCGTATCGTATTCAGAGGAGGAGAGCATGAAACTGCACGCGCACAAGGTTCAATGGCTCGTGGTGAGCCTGGTAATGATCATGGGCCTGCTGCTGGCCGCCTGTGGCGAGACGGCGGCCACCAGCACCCCTGTCCTCCCGGCAGCGGCGGCAACCGATACCCCGGCGGCGGCAGCCGCGCCCACCAACACGGTGGCATCCGCAGCCCCGGCGCCGACCGACACCACCGCTCCGGCGGCTACGGCAACTACCGCGGCCAGCGACGGCGCTACCGGCGCCACCGGCGGCGACATCACCGTGGGCCTGCTGACCGACGACTCCGGCTCGCTGGCGATTTACGGCCCGATGCTGGAGCGCGGCTTCGAGTTGGGCCTGAACTACGCGACCAAGGGCACCAACCAGGTGGCGGGCAAGACGATCAAGGTCGTGACCAAGGACACGGCCAGCAACGTCGATACCGGCACGGCGCTGGCCCGCGAGGCCATCGAGAAGGACGGCGCCAAGGTGCTCGTCGGCGTGCCCAG
>JAICKM010000583.1 GCA_025927935.1 Chloroflexia bacterium
AGCACATAGGGCACGTCCTGCTCCGGCTCGATGGCGCGCAATGCGGCAATGTCCGCCGCCGTGCGGATCGGGCGGCGAATAACCGGCCCGACGTTCTCCACGATGTCGAGATCGACCCCGGTGCCGAGGAGCGGGATCATGATGTCGGCGAAGAGGATGGCGGCGTCCACGCCCAACCGGCGGATCGGTTGCAGCGTCACCTCGGCGCAGACCTCCGAGCGGCGGCAGATCTCCAGCAGCGAATACTGTTCGCGGATGGCCCGGTATTCAGGCAAGCTACGCCCCGCCTGCCGCATGAACCAGACGGGCGTGGCATCCACCTCCTGGCGGCGGCAGGCGCGCAGAAAGCGGGCAGGGGATTCGGTCACGGGTGGTCCTCTATCCTAGCAGCGCCAGCGCTTCGTCCAGCGGGCGATGGATGGCGGTGAAAATGGGCGTGTCGCGCTCGGTGTAGCGGCGGGCCTCGGTGTCGCGCAGGGCGATGACGAGCGCCTGGAACTCGGCCAGGTCGGCCATCTCGTAGACGACGATGAACTCCTGGTCGTCCAGGCCGGTGGAATAGAGCAGCACCTGGCGCACGCCGGGGAACTCGTGGCCCACGCGGATATGCTCATTCATCATACCCTGGCGCGCTTCCTGGCTCATCAGGTACCAGCCGATGGTCTTGACGAAGGGGTAGACCACCAGGTAGTGTTCGCGCTCCTTGAGGCCCACGGCCTGCTCCTGCACGGTGCGGCGCTTGGTGTAGTGCGAGGGCCGGGTCATGCCGAACATGGTGCGCGTGATAGCCGTGTAGCTGCCCAGGCCGGTCTGCAACAGGGCCGCCATGCTCTCCTGCAAAGCGTCCAGCGACGGGCTGCTGCGCCAGAGCAGGAGGTCGGCATCGGCCTTGAGGCCGACCGTGCTGTAAGCATAGGTCGTCACCAGATCGGCGCCGCGCGCCACGGCGGCGCCGAACTCGGCGCGGCCCCGGTCGCGGTCGGTGGCAGGCAGGCGGCGCCAGGCCGGGTCGGTCTTGAAGAAAGTGTAGCTGACGAACATCGGCTGGTGTGCCGAGGCGCTATCGCCGGTTGGCTCCATGGAAAAGCTCCTGACTACTCTTTGCACGGGCCGGTTTCAAACCGGCCCCTACATCGAATTTTGCTGGCCGCACGGGCCGGTTTCAAACCGGCCCGTGCCCCCTAAAGATCGAACAGTGTGCTAATGGCCGCGGTATACGTGTCGCCTTCGGGCGCACCGGCAAGCTCGCGCAGGCGCACCGTTGGCTCGTGCAGCAGCTTGCCGACGAGGCGGGCGGCCAGCGCCTCGACGATCTGGCGGTCGCGCTCCGAGAGATCGTTCAGGTGGGACAGCGCCCACTCGGTTTCATTCTGGCGGATCGCGTCGGCGCGGCGGCGCAGGGCCTCGATGGTCGGGGCGGCGCGGCGCGAGTCCAACCAGGCGCGAAAAGCCGCCGCTTCTTCATCGACAATGGCGGTGGCCGCGGGCAGTGCCGCGCGCCGCGCCGCCAGCCCGGCATCCACCACTTCGCGCAGGTCGTCAATGTTGTGCAGAAAAACGTCCGGCAGTCGCGCGCACTGCGGATCGATGTCGCGAGGCACGGCCAGGTCGATGAGATGCAGCGGGTTCTCTGCTCGCCCGTGCGCGGCCCGGCGGATCATCTCCAGGGGCAGCACGAAGCCGGGCGCATCGGTGGCGCTGATGACCACATCGGCGGCGCCCAGGGCGGCGGGTAGCTCCGCCCAGGCCACGGCAGTGCCGCCATGGGCGGCGGCCAGGGCCACGGCCCGTTCGGCATGGCGGTTGGCGACCAGGAGCGCCCCGGCGCCGTTCTCCATCAGGCAGCGCGCGACCGCCTCGCCCATGGCGCCCGCGCCGATAACGAGCACCCGGCGGCCCTCCAGCCCACCCAGGATGCGGCGGACGAGGCTTACGGCGGCATAGCTGATCGAGGCCGGGAGCGCGCTGATGGCAGTGGTACTGCGTACGCGCTTGCCCGCGGCCAGGGCACGCTGGAACAACGCCGAGCAGATCGGCCCGGCGACCCCGGCGGCATGGGCCGCGGCCCACGCCTCCTTGATCTGGCCCAGGATCTGCACCTCGCCGGGCACCAGTGAGTCCAGCCCCGCCGCCACGCGAAAGAGGTGCGCCGCGGCATCCGCCCCGCTGCACGTATACCAGTGATCGCCCGATCCGGCGGAGCCGAGCAGTTCGGCACGGAGCATGGCCGCCACCGCTGCGGGATCGCCATCCGTATAAGCGTAAATCTCCGTGCGGTTACAGGTCGAGAGGATGGCCCCCTCCCCCGCCACGCGGGCCAGCCGGGCCAGGGCATCGGGCAGCCGTTCGCCACGCAGAGTCGCCGCTTCGCGCTCTTCGAGAGACGCCGTCTGGTGGCTCAGCCCGGTCAAGATCAGGTCCATGCCGTATCGAGTTCCTCTGGTTGGCGGGCGGATCGCGCGGCTTCATAGCCGCGAATCGTGCCCAGCAACACTTCGTTCATAAAGCGATCGGCGCGTTGCCAGAGCCGGGCGATTTCGCCCGCATCGGTGGCGTGGGCGGCGGTGGGCACCTGCAAGGCCAGGGCCATAAAGCTGCTGCGGAAAAACAAAAACGCCTCGACCAGATCGTGCAGGCTCGCCGCTGACTGGGCCGCCTCGGTACCGTAGGCGGCGCCGATCTCGCGGCCCTCGGCCAGGAAGCGGCTGTCTTCCTCCCGGCGGGTCAGGTACTGGATGAGCAATCCCAGCAACCGCTGGCCCAGGCCGCGCATCCGCCCCGCGTCTCCGGCGGCCTGGAAATGGGCATGCCAGTTCTGCCGGGCCAGCACCGTCTGGTCCAGATTCCAGGGCGTGGGCGCGGGCAGTACCGGCGGCGGGGTGCCCGGCGCCCGGTCGCGCGCCGCGACAACGGAGGCCCGCGAGAACCGGCGATGCCCACCGGGCGTGCGCCGCACCTGCAAGACTCCCTGGTCGCCCCAGCGACGCACGGTGGAGAGCGGCGTCGCTAGGAGCGACGCCGCCTCCCCCAGCGTGATCCACTCATCGGTGAAGTTCATAGTATCGGTATCGTGCTTTCCAGCCGCACTGTTATTCATTAAATCTACCAAATCTGTCAAATCTATCGCAGATTTCATTTCTTTGAGTATATGTCGTAGGCGGATCTGCGTCAAGAGAGATTCGGCAGTTTATACGCAAAATTAAGGTATTCTTATGATGGCGTTTATGCGCCGGGATCGGTTCTTGCCGGTTTGCCCGTTTTCGGCTATAGTGATGCAACACACATCCGCCGTGTGCGCACCTTGTGCGACGCGCGGTATGCCAAGGAGAGCCAGTATGCCAGCCGACCGCCCTCTACATAACTTGACCCGTGACCGCCTATTGGGCGTCTACACGGAGCTACAAAGCGAGCCGATCAGCAAGAAATACAACCTGCGGAAAGAGTTGCAAGGGGATAAGCGCGACAACGTGGTATACGCCAACCGCTGGCTGACCCGCGACCAGTACATCGAGATGGCCCGCCAGGAGATCCTGGCCCGCGGTCTGGAACTACCCGCCACGGAGACCGCGGAGCAACCGGCTGCCGCCGAATCCGCCGCGCCGGCGGCTGCGCCGGTCGCGCCCACCGCGCCGGATGCCACCCCGGATGCCGCGACTGCGGCCTCGCCGGAGTAACCCGCGGCCCCCGGCGGTAATACTATTGCATAGCCCGGCGGTTCGTGTGTATACTAGACCCAATACACATGCGATCCGCTCAGGCAGCGCCGCCGGATTGGCCCGGCGAGTTTGGGGTAACAAAGGAGCAATCGGTACCTATGGCAGATCCGATCGCACCCACACAACCGGCACCCGGCGCGGCGATTCACGAAGGCTCGCAGGACGGACTCAGCGATCCTGCGCCCGGCGATGCGGCACAGGTTCAGCGTAGCCAGGTCCTCGCCGCTCCCACCAAAGTCCAGGTCAAATTCTGGGGCACCCGCGGCTCGATTCCTGTCTCGGGTGATAGCTACCGGCGCTACGGCGGCAATACCGTCTGCGTCAGCGTCACCAGCGACACCGGCCACGTGTTCATCTTCGACGCCGGGTCGGGTATCCGCCCCCTGGGCCTCGACCTGCAACGGGCCGCGGCGGCCCCCGGCGGCGCCCCGCCCACCGGCTATCTGCTGCTGACGCACACGCACTGGGACCACATCCAGGGCTTCCCCTTCTTCCGCCCGGCCTTCGCACCGAACGCCCGCTTCGGCATTATTGGGTGCAGCGAGCGTACCCAAAAACTGGTCGAACTGCTGGCCGGGCAGATGGATTGGAGCTATTTCCCGGTGCCTCTGGCGAGCCTGCCCGCCCAGTTGACCTTCCACGCGATGTGCGGCGGCGAGTGCCGGCTGGACGGCGCGAAGCTGACGATGCTCTTGCAAAAGCACACGCTGCCCAGCCTCGCCTTCCGCGTGCAACTCGGCGAGAAAAGCGTGGTCTACGCCACCGACAACGAGCCACTGAGTCCGCCAGCACCCGCCGCCGATGCGCTGCTGGGCTACGATGTGATCGACGAGCGCCTGGTGGAACTTGCGCGGGGCGCCGATCTACTGATCCACGACGCGCAATACACCCTGGAAGAGTACCCGTCGCGCATCGG
>JAICKM010000212.1 GCA_025927935.1 Chloroflexia bacterium
CATGTAGTGGCCGGGCACACTGGCCCCGAAGGTATACTGCGGCGCCAGCAACCGCCCCCATCCGCACAACTCCATCGAGAAGCAGAGGTTGGGACTGCCGAACGCATTCATCAGGCGCTGAATCCAGACGGCGGAGTCGTCCGCCGCCGAGGTGGAAGGCGAGACCATGCTGAACACGACGCTCTCCGGGCCATGCGTGGCGGCGATGGCCTGTAGCCGGTCCCCGGTCACCGCGAGGGCTTCCTCCCAGCTAATACGCTGCCAGCCAGGGTCGGGGTCGCCCTTAGGCCGGGTGCGGCGCAGCGGGTAGAGCAAGCGGTCCGGGTGATAGACGAGCTCCGGAGCCGCGCGCCCCTTGGCGCAGAGCGCCTTGCCTGTCGGGTGGGTGCGATCGGGCTCGAGGGCCACGAAGCGGTGGTTCTCGACGACCGCAATAGAGCCGCACCGGGAGATGCATAACCCGCAGTAACCTGGAATGCGCTGGCTTGAGGGTGTGTCTGCTTGCATCGTGATCTCTCCGTGAGTGATGGTCAGGCCGGGCCAGGCGCGCAGCACGGCGGCCGGCCGCGGTAGCACGGGCGTGCGCGGTTCATAGCGCCAATAATACTGCCCGGGGCGCCACTTGTCCAGCCGGCGGAAGCCGCGGGCCGGGCGGTCTCGCCGGGTGCCTCAGCGACCGGGCGGTCCCGCCAGGCGGGACCGTCTCGCCGCCTGCGCGCTGCCGGATCGCGCGGGTCCGGGGGCGGCCGGCCCGCCCGGGGGGATTGACAGGCGCGCGCCGCGATCAATAATCGGAGCCATACGGTTATCCGTATATACGTTGGATTGCAGGCAGAGCGCAAAGGAGGAGCCTATGAAGCCACCAGCCGCCCACCATTGCTCGTTTTGTGGCCGCACCCCGGCGCCCGATAGCCGCCTGGTGGCCGGGCCCGGGGTCCAGATTTGTGCCGAATGTGTCCGGCTTTGCGCCGAAATCATGGCACGCGATCCCCCGGCGCCGGCGCGGCCCGCGGCCCGCGGGCCGCCTGGTGGCACCGCGCGACTCAGTGAGGAATGCCGACCCGCGCTTGCACGGCCACCAGCAAGCGACCCTGCGCCGTGATCGCGCTGAGAACCGAGAGATGATCGCGCGTCAGCGGCACCCGCAAGATCGGGGTCTGGCCCCGTGGCGCGGAATTGCGCACCGTGCCTGCCAACAGATAGAACCCGGCTTCATCAATCCAGACAATCATTCGGCCTTCTCGCCGGCACTTTTACTGACCGCACCTTGAGTGACCCCGAAGGCTTGGGCGATGTGCTGTTGGGTCCAGCCTTGTTGGTGCAGTTCCCAAGCGCGCAGGCGACGACCTTCGCGCCAATTGGCCGGCGGCGTATGCTGTGTGGTACTCATAAATGGGCAACAAAGCATTTCCCGTCCCACGATTATTAGATCTCAATGCAATGCTCAGTAGGCACGATGCCGGCCCTCGGCATCCTGTTAGCCTATTTTAGCCCCTTACTCCTAGGCTTCATCATCGTAATCGCGCGGGTTCTCCGGCAGATGCCGCGGCGCACACGTTGGATCACCACCCATACCCAGGAGCAGTACATGACTTTGGTCACGATGGCCCAACTGCCGGATAGGACGGCCCTGATGCCGGTGGAGCAAATCGCCGTGCTGCTGGCCGCGGATGCCGGAACCCCCGGCTTACGCCGGTCCGGTGGACGCTGCCGGCAAATCGACGGGCGCAATTACCGATCGAAGTGCAGGCGATCCTGGAGACGCTGTCCGGACTGACGGCGGCGCTCACCCTGCCGGTATACGAGCAGGTGTAAGGCCCGTTCCCGCGCTCCGCGCTTGCTGCGGGTCCAGCGGGCGCGCACCGGACACGCCCGATACGCGTCCCGATCAAATACCACCTGGATCTGCGGTTTGCCGCGCCGCCCCGTTTCCGTTCTATCGAGCCCAGGTGCATTCTCCATCCCGGTAGCTACCGGTAGTCGTTAGGTAGTACCGTCTTGACATCAAGGGTTTGTCTGCTATAATGTGATCGTTCCCGTTACCGTTCCCGGACCGTTTTCAACCGAGAGGCGGGCCAGCTATGTGCGCGACGAAGCGGGTTACCATCAAGCAGATCGTGGCTCACGGCGGAGTATCCACCCGATCGGCTTTGCGCGTCGTTAGCAGCGGCGCCACCGAGAGCAGCGCAGACCGCGTTCACCACCTGGCCACAGGCGGGGGCAGTCTTGTGGGCCGGTACTTCAATTGCCTCGATGGCCCCACCGGCATCCCCTACGTGCGACCCTCCAGTAGTTTACTCTGCATCAACGCATGGACCGCGAACTCGCGCTCCGGTACTCTCCCAAAACGCACCAGCATCTTCGAGTCCGATGACCAAATGGCCCAATGCGTCGGCTTACTAGGCGCATTCGGTGGGTCCAGTGGACGGTCACCTCCGTAACTACCCACGCTTCAGCTGGGCGTTCGCCGGGTATCGCCGGCCGGCTTCCTACAGGCGGCCATACAGGGCATGAGTCATTGGTTTCTAGGGTCCACAGAAGGAAAGGAGACGCAACGTGCTTACCCATTCGCGCATCTACAAAGCCTTGCAGCTAGCGACGATTTTCGTGCTGCTAGCCACCATGCTAGCGGCCTGCGGCGGGGAAACGCCTACGGGCACCCCTGTCAACGCGCCGCCGGCGGCCACGGCTACCCTCGGACCGAGCAATTCTGCTGCGGAAGCCACGGCGACCACCGCTGCCCCCCCGGCTGCCGCTACCACCGCCACCACCGCCGCACCTGCGGCTACCGATACCACCGTAGCCGCGCCCGCCCCGACAAACTCGCCGTCCGTATCGGGCATCACTACAGCCGTATCCACTAATCCCTCGATCACGCCGCAACCCGGCATCTCGGGCAAGCTCACCATCTGGGGGTGGGACGCGGCACTTAACGGCCTCAAGGTGGTCGACGCCGATTTCCGGCAGGCGTACCCGAATATAGACGTAGAGTACGTCGCGCGGCAAACGGGCGATGTCTATCAGCAAATCCAGCTCGCGGCCTCGGCGGGTACGGGTTTCCCCGACATTTCGATCATTGAGGACTCGCACCTGGCCCAGTTTGCGAGCCTGGGCATCCTGGCCGATATCAGCGATAAGGTGCAGCCTTACGTTGCCCAGTTCAATCAGTATCGCTGGCAGCAGGCGATGGCCGACGGCAAGTATTACGCCATGCCCTGGGACAGCGGCCCGGTGGCGATTTTTTACCGGCGCGACGTCTTCACCAAAGCGGGCGTCGATCCCACGTCAATCAAGACCTGGGACGATTATTATCAGGCCGCCAAGACGATCAAGGCCAAGGCCGGTGTGCCGATGTGGCAGCAGGCCAAGGCCCAGAATGACGGCCGCCTGTTCGAGATGCTGATGTGGCAGCAGGGCCTGGGCTATATCGACAAGGACGGCAATGTGATCCTGGATAAAGATCCGCAGATCCAGCAGATTCTCGAATATATCGGCAAGTTCTGGCAGGAGGATCTGGCCGCCGACACCCAGCCCTGGACGGACGCCTGGTACAAGGAAATGGCGGACGGCAGCGTCGCCACCGTACCGGAGGCGGTCTGGATGGGGACATTCTTCAAGAGCTTCATCGCGCCCGATGCTGCCGGTAAGTGGGGTATCTTTAGGCTGCCGGCCTGGCAGGCGGGCGGGGCGCAGTCGGCCAATGACGGGGGATCGTCGCTGGCTATCTTCGACGGCAGCACACAGAAGGACGTCGCCTGGGCCTATGTGCGGTTCCATCTGGGCCTGCCCGCCGAGCAGGTCGCGATCTACAAGCAGACCGATCTCTTCCCTGGCCTGCAAAGCACCTACAGCGACCCGGCGTTCCAGGAACCCGATCCCTACTTCGGCGGCCAGAAGGCGCGCGCTTTCTTTACGGATGTAGCGAAGGATATTCCGACGGCGGGAGTCTATAGCACCGACTATCAGCAGATGAACTCGCTGCTGACGCCGGAGATCCAGAAGTTCGCCCTGGGCCAGCAGAGTGCCAAGGACGCGCTAGCCAACGCGGCCAACGCGATCCGCGACAAGACCGGCCGCAAGTAAAGGGAGACTCCGATGCGCCATTCTCAGCCGCAGCCGGAGCTATCCAACACTCGCCTGCCTGCCACTCGCGCGGAGCGGGTGGCAGACTCGGCGGGCGTTCGCCCGCGGGGTCCTCTCGCCCGGCTCTGGCGTTTCCGGTTTCCGCTGCTCTTTATCTCACCGTTTTTCATCCTGTTCGCGATATTCGCCGTCTATCCCATCCTCTTCTCCCTCTGGCTCAGTCTCCATAGCTGGCGGGGTGTGGGCGACATGAAGTTTGTGGGCCTGGACAACTACGTGCTCCTGTTGCGCGATCGTGTCTTCTGGAACACCATGTTGAACAGCGCCATCCTGTTCGTAATCTACGTGCCACTGATGACTTTCCTGGCCTGCGTGCTGGCCACGGTCTTACATGCCGACTTTGTCAAGCTGCAGGGCCTCTGGCGCGCGCTGATCTTCGTACCCTATATCACCTCGATGGTGGCAACGGGCTACACGTTCAAGCTGATCTTCGACCGGCGCGCGGGCATCGCCAACCACTTGCTCGGCTTCTTCGGCATCGGGCCGATCCCCTGGCTCGACGATCCCTGGTGGGCGCGCATCACGCTCGGACTGTTGATGATCTGGGCCTGGCTGGGCTACAATACCGTGATCATGCTCGCCGGAATGCAAACAATCCCGGCCGAGATTGGCGAAGCCGCGTTGGTGGACGGCGCGTCACGTACGCAAATCTTCTTCCGCATTACCATTCCACTGCTGCGGCCGGTGATCATCTTCGCCGTAACGCTATCAATTATCGGTACCTTTCAGATGTTCACGGAACCATACATCCTGACCGGCGGCGGGCCGATACGCGCCACCGAAACGCCGATGATGGAGATCTTTTCCAACACCTTCACCGCGCTGAAGTTTGGCTACGCCGCCGCCATGAGCTATGTGTACTTCGCCATCATCGTGGTGATCACACTCGTGCAACTGCGCCTGGTCACTCGAAGGGAGGCTTAACTATGGCCCGTGTCGCGACCGCTCCACCGCGTCCGGCACTCAGCATAGCGCCACGAATCATTGTCTACATCGCGCTGCTGGTGTTGAGCGCCTTCATGATCTTTCCTTTCCTCTGGATGCTGGTCTCGTCGTTCAAGCCATTCACGGAGATCTTCGCCGGCACCACTTTCCTGCCGCAGCACCCGACGCTACATAACTATATTTCACTGTTTGACCAGTCGGACGCGCTACACAAGATCTGGAACAGCTTCTACATTGCCGCGACAAGCACCGTGCTGTCGGTGTTTCTGTGCGCGCTGGGCGGTTACGCCTTCGCCAAGTTCCAGTTTCCTGGCCGCGCCTTTCTGTTCAGCTTCATGCTCGCCTCGATGGCGATACCGTTCGCGGTGGTGATGGTGCCCCTGTTCATCATGATGCGCAACTACTTTCACTGGATCGACACGCCCTTGCCGCTGATTATCCCAGGCGCGGCGAACGCCTTCGGCATCTTCTTCATGCGGCAGTATATGTCCGCGATGCCGGACGAAATGCTAGACGCAGCGCGGGTGGATGGAGCTTCCGAGTTTGGAATCTTCCTACGTATGGTGCTGCCGACAAGCATCCCGGGGCTGGTTAGTCTGGGCATCATCTTTTTCATGGGCTCCTGGAACAACTTCCTATGGCCCACTGCCGTCCTACGCTCACCCGCGCAGCAAACCGTTCCGCTCATGCTCAACGCGTTGCAAGGACCGCCGGGCCGCACGGCATTCGACGTGCTGATGGCCGGCTCGGTAATTAGCCTCTTGCCGATGCTGATCGTCTTCCTATTGCTGCAGCGGCACTTGATCGCGGGAATCACCGCAGGGTCGATCAAGGGCTAAGCCAAGCCTGATGAGAGGAACCATTCATGTACGCCTTTGGTGTTGACTACTACCCGGAGCACTGGCCTGAAGAGCGCTGGCCCATCGACGCCCGGTTGATGGCGGAGGCCGGCTTCAACATCGTCCGCCTGGCCGAATTCGCCTGGTCGCGGCTGGAGCCGCAGGAAGGCCGCTTTGACTTTGATTGGCTCGACCGGGCAATCGAGGTGCTGTCCGAGCAAGGCATCCAGGTGATCCTCGGTACACCGACCGCCTCGCCGCCGCCATGGCTTATGCAGGCGCACTCGGACCTTTACCGCGTCGACGATCAGGGGCGCCGGCTGACCTTTGGCAACCGGCGCGAGTACTGCCCGAACCATCCGCTGTACCACGACTACACACGGGCCATTGTGACCGCGATGGTCGAGCATTACGCCGATCACCCCAACGTGATGGGATGGCAGATCGACAACGAGTTCGGTGATCGCTGCTATTGCCCCGTGTGCCAAAGCGCGTTCCAGAGCTGGCTGCAGGACCGCTACGCCACCCTCGCCGCGCTCAACTCCGCCTGGGGCACGATCTTCTGGAGTCATGTATATACGGAGTGGTCGCAGATTCCCCTGCCCGCGGCAACCGGTGGATCGCCTAATCCCGGCCTGGCTCTCGACTTCGACCGCTTCGCGTCGGACTCCTACGTGGCCTACCAGCAACTCCAGATCGATATTCTGCGCTCCCGCGCGACGCGGCAGTTCATCACCCATAATCTGATGGGCTTTAAGTACGACAAGATCAACTACTACGATCTGGCACGCTCGCTCGATCTGGTGAGCTGGGACAACTACCCGCGCACGCAGTGGTCATTCACTGCCGATGTGGATCCGAGTGGACCCGCACTGGCGGCGGCCACGATGTACGGCCTGAAGGGCCAACCGTTCTGGGTGATGGAGCAGCAGGCCGGCCCCGGCGGTTGGGAGCTGGTCAGTGTCATGCCGCGGCCCGGCGAACTGCGGCTCTGGGCCTACCAGCAGATCGCCCACGGGGCGGATGGCCTTGTCTTCTTCCGCTGGCGCACGGCCCGCTACGGTACCGAGCAATACTGGCATGGCCTATTGGAGCATGATGCCCGGCCAGGACGGCGTTACACGGAGATCGCCCGTCTCGGCGCGGAGCTGCGCCGGGCCGGCGAAATGATTCAGGGGACACGAGTCGAGACCAAGGTGGCGATGCTGCTCTCCTACGACTCACGTTTCGCGTTCCAGATCCAGCCGAACAACCCCGGCTACAGCTACGCCGAGCATTTCCAGGCGGTATACCGGGCGTTCCATGAGCGAAACATTGCGGTCGCCGTAGTCGACGCCACAGATGACCTGAGCGGCTACCGGCTGGTGTTGGCGCCCCCACTCTACGTCCTGTCCCCAGACGTGGCGACCAACCTCGAAAGCTACGTGCGGGATGCGGGCACACTGGTCTGTTTTTTCCGCTCCGGCGTGAAGGACGAGGCGAACGCGGTCGTCAACCAGCCTCTGCCGGGGCTTCTAGAGAAGCTATGTGGTGTCGAAGTAACCTCCTATGACTCGCTTCCAGCGGGGGTCGAGAATATCCTGGGGTGGGCGGTGCCCGAATTGGCGACCGCGGCGCCCGGGATCGCGCGGGCGTGGGCCGATATTCTGACGCCCGGCAGCGCCGAGGTTATAGCTCGCTACACCCAGGATTACTATGCCGGGCAGCCGGCGATCACCCGTAATCGCTATGGCGCCGGCAGTGCCATCTATGTTGGCACCATCGGCGACGCAGCAACCCATGCGACCCTGGTTGACTGGTTGATCAGCCAGACGGGAGTGACAGCGCCGCTAGCGGTGCCGGCAGGCGTCGAGGTGACTGCACGCAACCACGAGTCCCGCTGTCTGTTCTTCGTTCTGAACCATACGGCTTTGCCTCAAGAGGTAAAGCTTGACCGGCCCTACCGCAATCTGCTCGGGGAACCCAGGCGGCTTGAGGGTACACTGACCCTTGCGCCGCGCGACGTATTGATCCTGGAGAGGGTGGACTGATGGCAGTGATCTGCTCAATCTTCTCAGCTTTTGTAGCTTGCCCCGGCCTATCTTGATAACCACTCGGGCCAGACGATAGGATCAGGTCTTCGTATACAATGAACCATACAACGCAAATCAGAGCAAGCGTGGAACACTCACAGAGTCTGACGAGTCTGCGCTGGCCGGCTGATCGGACAGGCAAGGATAAAACTACGGAGGTAGGGCAAGGTCGTGAGTACCATAGGTAAGACTAAGCGCCACGCAACTATCGAACAAGTGGCCCTGGAGTCGGGAGTATCGAAGCAAACGGTGTCTCGGGTGATCAATGCCCGCCCCGATGTCGCGGCGGCAACACGAGAACGGGTGCAGGAGACCATCGCCCGCCTGGGCTACCAACCAAGCGCGATAGCTCGCGCACTGGTCCAGCAGCGCAGTCATTCGCTGGGGATCGTCGGCAGTGGGCTTGAATTCTACGGCCCTGCTCTCACGCTTGTTGGGATCGAGCGGCAGGCGAATGAACTGGGCTACTCGGTGCTGCTAACCCTGCTACACAATCCCGAAACCGATGCGATAGAGCCGGTACTAGCTGATTTGCAATCGCGACAGGTGGACGGCATCATCTGGGCGGTGCCCGAAATCGGCGCGAACTACACCTGGGTGCAGCACCACATCCCGCGCACTCGTGTGCCGGTGCTGTTTCTGACCATGCAGTCCACCCCTTGGCAGCCGGTAGTCGCAGTGGACAATCGCGCCGGGGGGCAATTGGCGACGGATCATCTTCTAGAACAAGGCTGCCGGCATATCGCGCTGCTGAGCGGTCCATCCAACTGGGTGGCTGCCGATCAGCGCAAACTTGGGTGGCAGGATGCCCTGGCGAAGGCGGGTATCGTCCCCGAAGCCCGCCAGATCGTAGAAGGGAACTGGACTCCGGCCGCGGGCGCCGCCGGGCTGACCCGGCTCCTCGACCAGTATCCGGAAATGGATGCCCTCTTTGTCGGCAACGATCAGATGGC
Organism: Chloroflexia bacterium; assembly: GCA_025927935.1. Next base: position 8,953 of record JAICKM010000212.1, read on the forward strand.
TATCGGCGTGTTACAGGCCGCCGCCCAACACCGTGTGCGGGTGCCCCAAGACCTGAAGGTCGTGGGTTTTGACGACATCCCCGAGGCCGCCTATCTCCTACCGGCCCTGACAACAGTGCATCAGGACACAACAGAGATGGGCGCGCTGGCCGTGCGTGCACTAACGGGGCTGATCGAAGCAAGCTCACGACCAACGACCACGCTGACGTTCGATCCGATTTGGGTTAAACCCAGACTTGTAGTCCGGCAGAGTTCTCTCAGGGAGTGAGACTGAAGACTACGGGAAGGCCGATCCCATATTAAACGGTCCTTCGCACCGGTTTGTCCCGCTGAGAGATTATCACGTTCACGCTATAGTCGCCTCATATAGCATCTTTCAGGGTAAGCTTGAAGGTGCAAGCGTAATCGCTAGGTGGCGTGGTCGGAGTCTGGATAGTCAATCCCTCCGCGCCCTGCCGCCAGGCCAGTGGCTCGGCGGATCCAAGCAAGCGGATCGTGGCGATGCGCTCCGCCGGGATGGATGACCGGGTGCCAAGCGACTTGATGGTGACGGCGCCTTCCGGCGCACCCAGGCAGACGGCATACAGCGCGTTCTCCCGTGTGGTGAAGCGGAAGTCCCGACTCGTGAAGTTGGGCCGCTGGGCATCCGTGAACGCGCCCTCCGCAATCTGCGTGGGACCTTCGCCAAACGTCAGCCAGGGCCGCGTTTCGTATATCGCCTCGCC